>NZ_JAAGPL010000453.1:0-1446 GCF_017104785.1 Burkholderia sp. Ac-20353
TGCGCGACGGCGGCCGCCAGCGGCCGGACGCGGGCGAGCGACCTGGCGCACAGTTCACGGATGGACGACACGATTCGGCGATTCACGGTGATTCACGGCGCGACACGAAGATGACGCGCGGGCGGAAAAGGCGCGATCGTAGCAAACGGATCCCGCGCGCCGGTGCCCGAAGCGGGCTCCCGCTTGCAGGATTTACAGACGATTACGATTGTTTCGGATCGACAACGTATTGCGCCGGCCAGTGCGGCCATTCGACTGACGAATCGGGGGCTGCGCGGTTGGCTAACGTACGCCGCGCTCTACGTCATCCGGGCGCCGCGCTCAACCTCGCGCGTGCGCCGCGCCGGCCGCAGCGATCACGTCGGCGAGCCGCTGCGCGGCCGTGTCGATCTGCGCGCGGCTGAAGCCACCGAACCCGAGCACGAGCCCGGGGCGGGCGGTGCCCGGCGCGAACATCGGCGACACCGCGCGCACCGCGACGCCGGCTTGCGCCGCACGCGCGACGACCGCGCGATCGTCGATGCCGTCGGCCAGCCACAGCACGACGTGCATCCCCTGGTCGCCGGGCTGCAGCCACGCGAGCGGCTTCGGCAGCCGCGCGCCGAGCGTGTCGATCAGCTGCGCGCGATGCTCCGCGTACACGGCGCGCACGCGGCGGATGTGGCGGTCGAGATGGCCTTCGGCCATGAAGGCGGCGAGCACGTGCTGGTCGGCGGTCGGCGCGTGACGATCCATCAGCACGCGCGCGCCGCAGAACGCCGCGACGAGATTGTCGGGCGCGATCACGTAGCCGAGCCGCAGCGACGGGAACAGGATCTTGCTGAACGTGCCGAGGTAGATCACGCGGTCGGGATCGAGCCCCTGCAGCGACGGAAACGGATAGCCCTCGTAGCGCAGCTCGCTGTCGTAGTCGTCCTCGACGATCCACGCACGGCGGGTGCGTGCCCACGCGAGCAGCGCGTTGCGCCGCGCCATGCTCATCGGCATCCCGAGCGGGTACTGGTGCGACGGTGTGACGAACGCGGCGCGGGCATCCGGCGCGCTCCGGATCCCGGCGTCGACGTCGATGCCTTCGTCGTCGACCGGCACGCGCACCATCGCGTCGCGCCGGCCCGTGCTTTCCAGCAGCGCGGTGATCCCACGGTACGCGGGGTTCTCGACCCAGGTCCGGTCGTTGGCGCCGAGCAGCACCTGGCAGGCGAGATGGAGCCCCTGCTGGGTGCCGCTCGTGATGATGACCTGGCCGGGCTCGCACCGCACCGAGCGCGACTTGCGCACGTAATCGGCGATCGCTTCGCGCAGCGGCAGCGCGCCTTGCGGATCGGCATAGCCGGACGGCGCACCGGCGCCGCGTGCGCGCAGCCGGTTGCCGAGCCGGCGCCAGATGTCGTCGGGCGCGGTCAGGCCGACGGGCACCGAGATCGCGAACGGCACCGCCGGCACGAG
>NZ_JAAGPL010000454.1:0-247 GCF_017104785.1 Burkholderia sp. Ac-20353
GGGGGCGGATCATTAAAAAAAAAAAAAAGAAATTAAATCACGATTTCCACTCAGTCTATGTGCAAAATCTTCGACGTTTACTCTTCACCTGTAACGTTACACCTCCCTTAGCTATTATTTACCTCTATTGATTCTACACATGACGCCCGTCGCTGACCCAATCGCTTCACGTCGTATCTCTATCTTCCCGTGTCCCCATGCTCTGTACTCTGACCCTCACGCACGCTCACTAGCACTACGTTGGTCT
>NZ_JAAGPL010000455.1:0-1798 GCF_017104785.1 Burkholderia sp. Ac-20353
AGCGCGCTCGCGGTGCGCGGCAGCGCCTTCAGGCGGGCGGCGAGGTCGGCGTTGGTCGAGCCGGTCGCGGCGACGATGTCGAGCGGCCACGCACGGGGCGTGGCGTCCAGGTGCGCCTCGAGGCGGCCGCGCGCGATCTGCGCGCCGTCGGTGTCGGGCGTGTCGGGGGAGGTCGGGGCGTTCATGGCGCTTATTGTAGCGACAGGGGGCGGAGCCGCGCTCGCAACCCCTGTCGGCATCTTGATATTCCCCACCGGCGAGACTACGTTCGATATATCCGCTCTGGCGGCGTGCGCGGCGCGTGCCGGTCGCACACGGCGCGTTTCGACGGGGTTGCCCGCTGCAACGCAGGCGAACCGCCGCGCCAGTCCGTTCTCGTCGTTGCAGCATCGAGGGAAATGACGATGAACAAGCTTCATTCGTGTTCGAGCCTGTCCAGCCTGTTCGAGCGCTTCCACCGCAAGACGACCCAGATCTCCGAAGACGTCCGGCAACCGATGATGCGAGCGTGCCGCCGGCTGTCGGCGTCGATCGCGTCGGCATGGTCGGCATGGTCGGCGAATCGCTCCGGTGCGTCGCATTCGCACCGGCATTGACGCGACGGCAGACCGTTGCAAAGGAGGTCGCCATGGAACTTCACATGCATTCGCACCATTACGAGCGCCGCATTCCGGTGTGGCGCGCAGCCGTGATCGGCGGGTGCGTTGCCGGCGCGGTCTTCCTCGTGATCCAGGTCGTCGCGGCCGCAATCATCGGACATGACGCGTGGGCGCCGCTGCGCATGATCGCGGCAATCTACTTCGGGGACGACGCGCTCGCGCCGTCGACCACGGTCGAAGTGTGGATCCTGCTGGCGGCGCTCGGCGTGCACTTCGCGTTGTCGATCGTATTCGCGCTGATCCTGGCCGTGATCATCGCGTGTTTCAGCCTGGATTCGAGTGTCGCGATGGCCAGCGTGACGGGGGCCGTATTCGGCGTGCTGCTGTACATCGTCAACTACTACGGCATGACGCAACTGTTCCCGTGGTTCGCCGACGCGCGCGGCTGGGTGAGCGCACTCGATCACGTCGTGTTCGGGCTGATCGTGTCAGACGCGTACCTGCGCCTGGAAAGGCACGAAGTGCCGCCGGGCGAGACGGACGGCAGCGTTTGAACGAAACCCGAATCCTCGCATCCCGCCGACACCGCGCCGGACGCCGGCTCTGCAACCGCGCAGAGCCGGCTCCTTCAGGCCGCTGAAAACCCGACCGTCACGTGCAGCACGTGCTGCAAGCGCTGCACGTCGCTCGCATCGCGGCATCTGCGCCGCGCACGCAGCACCGCGTCACGGCGCGATGACCGGATGCTTCAGCGCGTGCGCGGTTTCGATCCACTGCGCGTGGAATTCGTCCGCGTCCGGCTTGAGACCCAGTTCGCCGTTGCGATACGCCATCGCGAGTGTCTGCACCGCTTCCGGCAGCTCATGCTCGGCCGCGCGCCGGTACAGCGCGAGTGCGCGCGTGTCGTCGCGCCGCACGCCGCTGCCGTCGCGATACGCGTTTGCGAGCATGAAGTCCGCGGCCGGAATGTCCGCGCGCGAAGCAGCCTCGAACCAGCGCGCCGCCTGCGCGGGATCGGCGGCGACGCCGTAGCCGCTGCGGTAGATCAGCCCGAGGTAATACGCGGCCGCAGGATCGCCATGTTCGGCGGCGGCGCCGAGCAGTGCGCGGGCGCGCGCATAGTCCTTCGGCAGGTCGCCGCTGCCGAGCAGCAGCGCCTTGCCGAGCGCGAGCTGCGCGCGCCGCGCGGCCGGCGCGGC
>NZ_JAAGPL010000456.1:0-1793 GCF_017104785.1 Burkholderia sp. Ac-20353
AGCAGCCGAAGTAGCCGATGCAGCGGCAGCCGACGCGTCGGCCGGTGCCGAGGCGGCAGGCGCGGAAGCAGCCGCGGCCGATGCCGCGTCGTCCGCGAGCGCGGGGCCAACGCCGGCCGCGATCAGCGAGCCGGCCATCAGCAGGGACATCAGAAGTTTGCGCATCTTGGTTTTCCTCTTGTCGCTTGTCTTGTCGATTACAGCGCGTCCGCGCCCGTCTCCCCGGTGCGGATCCGGATCACCTGCTCGATCGGCGTGACGAAAATCTTGCCGTCGCCGATCTTGCCGGTGCGTGCCGCCCGCTCGATCGCTTCCACCGCCTGGTCGACGAGATCGTCGGACACAGCCGCCTCGATCTTCATCTTCGGCAGGAAATCGACCACGTATTCGGCGCCCCGGTACAGCTCGGTGTGCCCCTTCTGGCGCCCGAACCCTTTCACCTCCGTCACCGTGATGCCCGAGACGCCGAGCGCGGAGAGCGCTTCGCGCGTCTCATCGAGCTTGAACGGCTTGATGATTGCGGTAATGAGTTTCATGAAGTCCTCTCGCTGGGTTGTCCCGTCGAATTGGTTGGATGTGTAGCGGACTACCCTCAGCAACTCGCATGCCATGTCGGCCCGAGTCGTGCTTCGACGCGCGTTGCGGGGGTCGCATCCGTTGCGAAACGGCGGCGGAGCCCGGCCGAATGGCCAACGCGGGCCGGGTTTGCTGGCGCCGGGCGACGAACGTTGCTAGAGTGCACGCACGTCCCGCAACGCCGGGACTTTCACCCATGCGGGCGCCATGCCCGGAAATCGCGCTTCGCACGCACCATTTCCGGTCATGCGTGCATCATGGGCACGTATGCAACTGAAGATGCACATTTTTTGTGCAATGAAGGGGAATCACATGAAGCAACCCAGCGACGTTTTCAACGACCTGCAGTCGCGTGTCAGCGACCTGCTGAAAAACTCGCCGGCCAAGGACGTCGAGCGCAACGTGAAGGCCATGCTGTCGCAAGGCTTCTCGAAGCTCGATCTCGTCACCCGCGAGGAATTCGACACGCAGGCACAGGTGCTCGCCCGCACCCGCGTGCGTCTCGAGGAGCTGGAAAAGCGCGTCGCGGAACTCGAGCAGAAGCTCGCTTCGCAAGCTTGATGTAAAGGACTGCGCATCAGGCCTGAGGTACAGGGCTGATGCGCAGGCGTGAGCGGGCCGTCATGTGGGCCCTCATCTGAGCCCTAATGCGGCTCGTTCACGCCCGCCCTGATGTACCCGGATGCATTGATCCCGTTCCAGCATTCGTCCCGTCGTTCTTTCATCCGCGCCACGCCGGCAAGCGCGCACCGATCACTCCCCCTATCCGCGGCAGGCGGCCCCCGAGGCTGCCCGCCCGCTCAACAGGAGCCTCGCCATGTCGCTTGCCTTGGTGCGCAGCCGCGCACCGGCGGCCGGCCGCGCGCCGGACGTCACCGTCGAAGTCCACCTTGCCAACGGATTGCCGTCGTTCTCGATCGTCGGCCTGCCCGATCTCGAAGTCCGTGAAAGCCGCGAGCGCGTGCGTGCCGCGTTGCAGAACTGCGGCTTCGAATTTCCGGTCCGCCGCATTACCGTCAATCTCGCGCCAGCCGACCTGCCGAAGGAGTCGGGCCGCTTCGACCTGCCGATCGCGCTCGGCATCCTCGCCGCGAACGGCCAGATCCCGGCCGACGCGCTGGCCGGCCGCGAATTCGCGGGCGAGCTGTCGCTGACCGGCGCGCTGCGGCCGATGCGCGGCGCGTTCGCGATGGCGTGCGGCGTCGCGCGCGACCGGC
>NZ_JAAGPL010000457.1:0-1772 GCF_017104785.1 Burkholderia sp. Ac-20353
GGCGGCGCCGGCCGCGGGGCTGGCGAGGCCCGTGCGGGCGTCGGGATTGATCAGCGAATTGGCCTGCGAATCCATGCGTCGAGGTTCTCCGGAGCGGGGCGACTGACCCGCTCGGGCGAGCGGGCGGACAATGACACGATGCGATTATCGGGACGCCACCCGCGATCCGATCGCCCGAAAAGAGCGGGGTTTCCCCCGTAGTTTCGCGGCTTTGCCGCACCGCGCGCTGCTAAGCTTTGTCGCAATCCGGCATGGCGGCCGCGCGGCGTGGCGCGCGCGGGCAGCCGGCCCCGGCCCGTTCGGGCCCTTTATCTGGAGACGGCATGACTGCGAACGTCAGCGGAATCGGTTCGGTGTTGCAACAGATGCAGGCGATGGCCGCACAGGCGTCGGGCGGCGCCGCGAGCCCGACGGCGGCGCTCGCGGGCTCGGGTGCGGCGACGGCCAGCACGTTCGCGAGCGCGATGAAGGCGTCGCTCGACAAGATCAGCGGCGACCAGCAGAAGGCGGTTGGCGAGGCGCAGGCGTTCGAGGTCGGCGCGTCGAACATCTCGCTGAACGACGTGATGGTCGACATGCAGAAGGCCAACGTCGGCTTCCAGTTCGGGCTGCAGGTCCGCAACAAGCTCGTGACCGCGTACAACGAGGTCATGCAGATGTCGGTGTAAAGCTTTCCGTTTCCGTTCCGATAACTCCGGGAGAAGGCCGCGCCGTGCGCTACACGGATGTGGGCCCCCCGTATACAAAGCAAAGCATCAACAAGGAGAAGCGCATGTTTTCCCCAGGACACGCTGGAGCCAGTGCTTACGCGCGTGTCGGCGTCGAGACCGGGGTGATGGGCGCATCCCCGCATCGCCTGGTCGCGATGCTGTACCAGGGCGCACGACAGGCGGTCGCGCTGGCGCGCATGCATCTGCAGCAGGGCAACGTCCCCGCGCGTGGCGAAGCGATCGGCAAGGCGATCCGCATCGTCGAGAGCGGCCTGCAGGCGGCGCTGAACCGGGACGTGGGCGGCGAGATCGCCGAGCGCCTCGATGCGCTCTACAGCTACATCAACCGGCGTCTGCTGGAAGCGAACGCGCAGGCAAGCGACGCGATGCTGGTCGAAGTCGACGGGCTGCTCGCGACGCTCGAGGAAGCCTGGACTGGCATCGGCCCGGAAGTCGCGCGGATGGCCGCTCAACAGGCCGCCAATCAGGCAGCGGAAGCATCACGATGAACTGCAAGGCGGAGTACCTCGCGCGCTACGAGGCGATCGCGGCCGTGTCCGGGCGCATGCTGCGCGCGGCGCGCAGCGCGGACTGGGTCGAACTGTCGGCGCTGCAGCAGGAATACCAGCAGCTCGTCGACGGACTGAAGGACGCCGGGCCCGGCCTCGCGCTCGACGAGTCCGAGCTCCGCCACAAGCTCGACCTGATCCGCGGCATCCTCGCCGACGACGCGGCGATCCGCGACCTCGCGTGCCCGGAAGTCGCGCGGCTGTCCGCGCTGTTCGAGACGCGGCGCTCGACCAAGGTGCTGACGGATCTGTATCGCGCGCGCGGCTGACCGCGCAGCGCGCAGGCTTAGGACGTCCGGCGTCGCGCGGCGCGCTGTGCCGGACGCCGTTTCAGCGATTTGCATCGATGTCGCAGAGGTGAGCAGGCCCCGATCATGACCGGTATCGACACCGTAGCCGCCGCGCTGCTGGCGAGCCGCATCGACAGCCTGCTGTCCGACGTCGTGGCGCCGCCCGCCGGCGGCGGCGCGGCGCCGCAGGTCGGCACGCCGGC
>NZ_JAAGPL010000458.1:0-1606 GCF_017104785.1 Burkholderia sp. Ac-20353
TGCGGCCGCCGCCGCAGGGCTCGCCGTGTGTCCGCTGGCCCGCCGCGTCGCGCCGCGCACGATCGTCGACGTCGGCGCGAAGTTCGGCCTGCCGCCGCTGCCACGCTCGCAGGTGGTGCTGTATTCACGGGTGCGCGACCCGCGCTCGGCGGCGTCGCTGCGAAGGTTTGCCGACAGCCTTGCAATGTCGGCGTAAACTAACGGCTTTCGTCAGTCCGCCACCTTACAAACATTCATGAAGCCAGCCGCCCGCCAGCACCTCCGCGCCAACCTGCTGATGCTCGCCGCCGCCGCCATCTGGGGCACCGC
Organism: Burkholderia sp. Ac-20353; assembly: GCF_017104785.1. NCBI lineage: Bacteria > Pseudomonadati > Pseudomonadota > Betaproteobacteria > Burkholderiales > Burkholderiaceae > Burkholderia > Burkholderia sp. Ac-20353. The sequence continues at coordinate 310 of NZ_JAAGPL010000458.1, forward strand.
GTTCGTCGCGCAACGGCTGAGCCTCGACGTGATCGGGCCGTTCCTGTTCACCGGGCTGCGGTTTCTGCTCGGCGCGCTCGTGCTGATCCCGCTGCTGCGCCTGAACGCGGCGTCGCGCGCGCACCTCGCGGCAATCCGCCAGGCTCCCGCGCTGCTGCTGCCCGGCCTCGCGCTCGGCACGCTGCTCGCGGTGTCGATCTCGCTGCAACAGGTCGGCCTGCAGTACACACGGATCGCGAATGCCGGCTTCATCAGCTCGCTGTACGTCGTGATCGTCCCGCTGATGGGTGTGTTCGCGCGGCACCGGATCGGCGCCGGCACGTGGTTCGGCGCGCTGCTCGCGGCGATCGGGCTGTATTTCCTGAGCATCGACGAGCATTTCTCGATTCTCTACGGCGACTGGTTCCAGCTCGCCGGCGCAGTCGTCATCGCCGCACACGTGATGGCGGTCGGCCACCTCGCACGGCGTCACGATCCGCTCGTGCTCGCGTTCCTGCAGTTCGTGGTCTGCGGCGCGCTGTGCCTGGCAGTCGGCCTCGCGATCGAGCCCGTCAATGCGACGATGCTGCGCGGCGCGCTGCCGACGCTGCTGTACGGCGGCCTGCTGTCGGTCGGCGTCGGCTATACGCTGCAGGTCGTCGCGCAGCGCGACGCGGCGCCTGCGCACGCGGCGGTGATCTTCAGCATGGAAGGCGTGTTTGCGGCGATCGCCGGCTGGGCCGCACTCGGCGAGACACTGACGCTGCGCGGGCTGCTCGGCTGCGCGCTGATGCTCGCTGGCCTGCTCGCCTGTCAGCTGCTGCCGAACGGCGATGCGCGGAAGAAGGACGAGGACGCGCTGCCGGCGTGACGCACACGATCCCTATAATGGCGGTTTGTGTTTCAACTGCAGTTTCAACTGCAGTTTCAATGCCAACCGCTTACGACAGGCCTGCTCCGTGACGTCCACTCCCGTCGATCCCGCCGCCGACCTGCTGCGCGAACGCGCAGCCCACTATGCCGCGCAGGCGGCGCTGTTCCTCCGCGACCAGGCGCTGTCGACCGCGTCGCACGACCTGCGCAGCCCGCTCAATGCGATGCACAGCTGGGCGTACGTGCTCGAGCGCCAGCTCGCCAATGCCGATCCGAACCTGCAGCGCGCGCTCGCGGGCATTCGCGCCGGCATCGATCAGCAGGTCAGGCTGATCGATGACGCACTCGATGCGCCGCGCGCCGACACGCGCGCGCTCGCCGTCGCCCGGCAGCGGTTTGCGCTGCGCGCGCTGCTCGACGACACGCTCGCGCTCGCCCGATTCGC
>NZ_JAAGPL010000459.1:0-1654 GCF_017104785.1 Burkholderia sp. Ac-20353
GGCGAACAGCTCGACGTGCGCCCGCGTACGCGCGGCGCGGGCGGCGTCGGCCTCGTGCGCGAGCGCGGCTTCGCGCTCGGTCACGCCCGCCACCTGCAGCCGCAGCTTCTTCACCATCGCGCGCCCCGTATGCGGCATGAACGCGACCTTGCGCGGATGCACGCCCTGCAGGTCTTCCGCGGTGATGCGGATGCGCTCGAGCGCGAGGTAGCGGCGCACGAAATCCGAATTGCGGTCGCCGATGTTGATCGTCGTCATGCCCGCGAGCACCGCTGCGCCGCCGAACACCTTCGCCTCGAAGCGCTCGCGGCGGCCGCCCGCCTTGATCAGCTCGTTGATCAGCACTTCCATCGCGTATGCGCCGTAGCGCATCGATTCCGATGCGGCCGCGCCCGGGTCCGCGCCGTCGTCGGGCAGCATGAAGTGGTTCATCCCGCCGATGCCCGCGAACGGATCGTGCAGGCACGCGGCCACGCACGAGCCGAGCACGGTCATCAGCACCATGTCGTCGGCGGTCGTGTAGAACTCGTTCGGCAGCAGCTTCACGCCCGGGCGGCCGAAGTGGCTATCGAAGTAATGGTTGGTCGCGATCGGCAGCGCGCTCATCGGCGGTCCCCGGTGGCGGGCGCCGCCGTGGCTGCAGCCGCGGCGCGCACGCGCGTGCCGGCCGCGGTCACGCCCGCCGACAGTCCGCGCGCGGCGGGTGCGCCTTGGTGGCCGGTGGGCGCGTCCTTCGGGGTGCGCGTCAGTTCATAGACCGTCTGGCCGCGCAGCCGGAATGCCTGCGTCACGTACGTGAAGTTCTCCGAATGGCCGGCGAACAGCAGGCCGCCCGGCTTCACGAGCGGCTCGAAGCGCGCGAGCACCTGCCCCTGTGTCGGCTTGTCGAAGTAGATCATCACGTTGCGGCAGAAGATCGCGTCGAACGGCTGCGCGATCCGGTAATCGGCGTCGGTCAGGTTGAGCTGCTCGAAGCGGATCATCGCGCGCAGCTCGGGGCGCACCTTCACGCGGCCCGCCTGCGGGCCCGTGCCCTTCAGGAAGAAGCGCTTCAGCCGCTCCGGCGACAGGTGCTTGACCTGGTCGTACGTGTAGACGCCGGCCTCGGCCTTCGCGAGCACCTGCGTGTCGAGGTCGGTCGCGAGGATCGTCGCGCCGCGCGCCGCCGATTCGCCGAGTGCCTCGATCAGCGTGATCGCGATCGAGTACGGCTCCTCGCCGGTCGACGCGGCCGAGCACCACACCGACACCGGCGCGGCGCGGCGCTTCACGAACTCCGCGAGGATCGGGAAATGGTGCGACTCGCGGAAGAACGCGGTGAGGTTCGTCGTCAGCGCGTTGGTGAACGCTTCCCACTCGACCGGATCGTCGTCGCGCTCGAGCAGGTCGAGGTAGTCGCGGAACGCGTCGAGCCCGCGCGCGCGCAGCCGGCGCGCGAGCCGGCTGTACGCCATGTCGCGCTTGTGCTCGGACAGCGAGATCCCCGCGCGCTGGTGGATCAGCGCGCGGATGCGGGCGAAGTCGGCCGCCGTGAACGCGAAGTCGCGCCCCGGCTCACCCGAGCGTTGCGACGGTTCCGGCGATTCGGCATGAAGCGGGGCGCGCGCGGACAGCATGGCTCAGAAGGTCTCCCAATCGTCGTCGGACGTGCAGG
>NZ_JAAGPL010000460.1:0-1570 GCF_017104785.1 Burkholderia sp. Ac-20353
CGGCCCGACGTGACGGTCGCGGCGGGGCGCGTCGCCGAGGCGCAGAGCCGCTACGACGATGCGGCGTCGCTGTACCGGCTGTCGCTGTCGCAGGAGCGCGAGGCCGGCGTGAGCCCGCGCCGCGACGGCCGCACGCCCGCGCAGGCGGCGTTCGCCGATCTCGAGCAGCGCCGCAACCCGGAAATCGAGCTCGGCTGGCTGCCCGCGTACAAGTCCGGCGACGAAGGGATCTCGTCGTACCGCGCGCAGCAGGTGCCGATCTACATGCAGATGCCGGTCCGCTATGACGGGCATGCGTTCCTGCAGCTCGACACCGTGCATCTGGACCCCGGCACGCTCGATACGAGCAACCCGAATGCCTATGCGCTGAATACGTTCGGGACCTACCCGGCGCTCAAGGCGCTGAGTGCGCTGCTCGCGCCGTTCGGGTTGAATCAGCCGGTCGATTCGCTGATTGCGCATCCGCCGGGCTCGCTGCACCAGTCGACGACGGGCGTCGCACTGGGCGCCGGCTATCGCTCGGATGCCTGGCGCTTCGATCTCGGCACGTCGCCGCTCGGCTTCCCCGTGCATTACCTCGTCGGCGGTGTGCGCTACCGCTTCGACGCGGGCCCCGCGAGCTTCACCGTGAACGCGTCGCGGCGGCCGGAAACGAGCAGCGTGCTGTCGTACGCGGGGATGCGCGACCCGTGGACGGGCGCGGTCTGGGGCGGCGTGCGTCGCGACGGCGTGAACCTGCGCGCGTCGGTCGACGTCGGCCGCGCGAACCTGTTCGCGGAACTCGGCGCGGGCGTGCTGTCCGGCCGCAACGTCGAGCGCAACTCGGAAGTGACGCTGCGCACGGGCTTCACGGTGCCCGTGTACGAGCGCGCGACGATGAAGGTCAGCACGGGGCTCGTCGGCAATGCGTGGCACTACGCGGAGAACCTGCGCTACTACACGTACGGGCAGGGCGGCTACTACAGCCCGCAGCGCTACCTGTCGCTCGGCGTGCCGATCGAATGGGCGGGGCGACGTGACGCGCTGTCGTGGGATCTGACCGTCACGGGCGGGATCTCGAACAGCTACGAGAAGGATTCGCTGTATTTCCCGACGTTCTCGGACCAGCGGGCCGCCCAGGTGGCCGCAGGCTTCGTCTACGCGGGCAGCTCGACGCGCGGCGTGACGTTCTCGTACGGCGTGAACGGCATCGTCGAGTACCGCATGAACCCGCACCTGAGCGTCGGCGCGCAGTTGCACATCGATCGTTCGCATGACTACGCGCCGAGCTCTGCGCTCGTGTACCTGCGCTACGCGTTCGATGCGCGCGCGCCGCGCACCGGCCTCGTCACGCCGACGCCGGTGCAGCTGTATTCGGATTACTGAGGAAAGGAAGCACAAGCGTGAACACCGACTTCGAAGCCACTCGTCCCGCGCTCGGCGTCCCCGGCGTGTTCGGCCGCCTGCGCGCGCTGTTGCGCATGGGCCCGGCCGACGGCCGCGTGTCGTCGCTGAGCCGGCTTGCGATCGACGGGCTGCCCGACGAATGGACGCAGCTCGAGCCAGGCGGCCTGTATGCGGTCTACGCGGC
>NZ_JAAGPL010000046.1:0-51356 GCF_017104785.1 Burkholderia sp. Ac-20353
GGCCCAGCGAATCCTCGATCGGCGGCATGTCGCACGACCAGCCGAGCAGCGCCTGCCCGCCGTTGCGGCCCGACGCCGCCCACGCGACGCGGCTCGCCTCGAGCACCGCAACCCGCTTGCCGGCCAGCGCGAGACGCAGCGCCGTATGCAGCCCGCTGAAGCCCGCGCCGACGACCAGCACGTCGACGTCGACGCGCTCGTCCAGCGCGGGACGATGCGGGATCGGCACCGGATGGGTGCCGGCGTAATAGCTTGCGACGTGGCGATCCGACTGCACGAACATGCGGACTCCGGTGAAATTATCGTCGAGAAATTTCATGAAAAACTAGCACGACAATTTCACGTCAGCAAGCGCGGGGCAAAAATAGTCCGCCGAACTAAAGTTGCGCTCTTTTCGTGCATGTATGGACCCGACGCCTTTTGCAAGCTTCTTGTTCGTGATGTCGAAACGGTCTGCATGCATGTATCCGGCTTGCCCGCCGAGCCCAATGGTGTGCCGTGCTGCAGGCTTCCATGACGACCGCCGCTCCGACACCTTCTGCTCGGCCACGATCTGGTCGTAGAGGGAACTCGGTGAGCAGCGTTTGGCAAAACGACGTCAACTCGTCGGCGCCGGTGCTCATCAGTTGCGGCATCGCGCGCGCAGAACGGCTGAAGGCACGTCACGCACTGCTCGGCAACAGCATCCCGGAAGTCATCGCCGACAGCTTTCCGGAAGTGACCGTCCTGTGCGCTGACATCGTGTCGTTCAGACGGTTTTCTGCGGGCATGAGCCCCGAGCGCTTGGTGAGCGTGCTCGACGAGATCTTCAGCGAATTCGATACCCTCGCCGACATCCGTGGCCTCGAGAAGATCAAGACCATCGGCGACGCTTACATGGTAGCCGCGGGGCTGCCGGAACCGGCGGCAGAGCACGCGGCGCGCGCGGCGCATATGGCGCTCGACATGACCGACGCGCTGGCACGCTTCAATCAGCGCCGCGGCTACAACCTGCAGATGCGCATCGGGATCAACAGCGGCGCGGTGGTGGCTGGCGTCATAGGCAAGCACAAGTTCATCTACGACTTGTGGGGCGATGCGGTCAACACGGCCAGCCGGATGGAATCGCACGGTGTGGCGGGACGGGTGCAGGTAACGGATGCGACCCGGCACCGGTTGGGTGAACCGTTCGTGTTCGAAGAACGCGGCACGATCGAGGCGAAGGGAGTCGGCAAGTTGCACACCTGGTTTCTGTCCGGCCGAAGCGATGCCTAATGCGAATGCTGTACGTGGCGGTGGCGCGCGCGAGGCATCTCCTTGTATTAGAGGAACTGCGTTCAACGTCAGCACAGCTCCTTCCTGCCCTTCCCTATGGAGACTTACTCCTCGATGGCACCACCAATCGCGCGAAGGTACTGCCGGAACGTGAGGTTCGCGTCAGCGTTTCGTGCCGCGATATACTCGTCGAAACGTGCCTGCTTCCTGAAGCTGGTGCCCAGTTGCATACGAGTCGCCTGTTGGCGCTCGGTGTCGCGAATCGTGATGGCAAGCTCTGCGACGGCACCGGCCTTGTCAAGCGGGACAAACAGAACACCATCATCGTCGCCCAAGACGAAGTCATTCGACGTGACGAGATGCTCGCCAACATGGGCAGATGAGAGCACTTCCGTGTCTACCGGATCGAGACGCTGCGGTCCGGCGGGCACTGCACCCAGACTGAAGACCGGCAAACGGATCGTGCGAAGTTCTTGCGTATCCCGGTGCAAGCCCCAGATCACGATGCCCGCCAACCCGGCGCGGCTCGCTTCCAGCGTGATCAGGTCGCCCACACACGCTTCGTCCAGTCGGCCACCGTTATCGACGACCAGCACGTCGCCCGGCGCCGCGCGATCGATGGCCTCAAGGAACACGTCGACGCTACCGAAGTGCCGTACCGGGTTGACGCGGCCACTCAGATGCGTGCCACCCCACAACGGGCGCGTGCTCGCAGGTGCAAAGCGTACCGGGACACCCAGACGCATGCACGCATCGGCGACGTGAGGTGTCGTGAGGTCGAGATAGGTGCGCTGAAGCTGTACGGCATCCATGTCACTTCTCCTTTGATGACGCTGATTGATTTTCGCCTCGCAGCTCGCGAAGCAGGTGATTGTTCCGGTTCGCCATCGCAATTCACTTGAACTTTTCCTGTACGACAGAACCGATACTGGCACCGATTACACACAAGGTGCCGGCGATCTGCAGTGGTGTCAGCGGCTGCGAAAGGACAACGAAACCAATCGCAGCTGCGATCGCCGGCTCCGCACTCATCAAAATACCGAATGATGCGGATGACATGCGCCGCAGCGCGCTGAGTTCACGCACGTATGGCAACAACGGCACGAGCAGAGCCAACCACGCGGCGTCCAATAGCAGGCAACGGCCTCAGTCCATCAATCACGCCGATTCCAAGATCGTCGCGATCCCTTGCCCACCACCGATGCACTGCGTAGCCAGCGCATAACGCCCGCCGACGCGCCGCAACAGCGCCGCGGCCTTGGCCGTGATGCGCGCGCCCGTGGCGCCAAGTGGATGGCCGAGTGCAATCGCGCCACCGTCGATATTGGTACGTGCGGGATCGATGCCGAGCTCGCGCATGCAGGCAATCGCTTGCGACGCAAAGGCCTCGTTGATCTCGATCACGTCCATGTCTTCGATGCGCAGACCCGACCGGGCAAGCGCTTTGCGCGTCGCGTGAACCGGGCCCATGCCCATGATCTCGGGCTCGAGGCCGGCGATCGCGGTCGTGTGGACGCGCGCGAGGATATCGAGGCCGTGCTGCCGGGCGAAGGCCTCCGAGGTCACGAGCACGGCGACCGCGCCGTCCGTGAGCGGCGAGGCCGTACCCGCGGTCACGGTGCCGGTTTCGCCGAAGGCCGGCTTGAGTGCGGCCAGCCCCTCGGGCGTGGTCTGCGGACGCAGACAGAGATCCTGTTCGACGTGCGTGCCGTCCGGCGTGGTGACCGCCACGATTTCGTCCGCAAGACGACCTGCCGCCTGCGCGGCAGCCGCTTTGCGTTGCGATTCGTACGCAAATACGTCTTGCTCGGCGCGCGAAACGCCCCAGCGCGCAGCAACGTTCTCGGCCGTGATGCCCATGGGCGTATAGGCTTGAATGGCGATCTCGGCACTGGACTGCTCGAACGTCGCGAAACGCGGATTCGGCGACGAGGACAGCCCGCCCTGCGGCACCATCGTCATGCTCTCGACGCCGGCTGCGATGAAAGCGTCACCCGCGCCGATCGCGATCTGGCCGGCTGCGATATGGATCGCGTACATCGACGAGCCGCAGAAGCGGTTCAGCGTAGCCCCGCCGATCCGCACGGGCAGGCCTGCGAGCAGCGACGCGACGCGTGCGACGTTGTCGCCTTGCGCACCTTCGGGATAGGCGCAACCCATCAACACGTCCTCGATCAGCAACGGATCGATTCGACTGCGCTGGACCAGCTCGCGCAGCGCGACTGCAGCGAGGTCGTCGGGGCGAGTGGCATGAAACGGACCTTTGCGAGCGAAGGTGAACGGGGTGCGGACATAGCCCGCAATAACGGTGTGATTCATTGCGTGTTCCTTTATGTAATTTCGTTACGTCCGTGCATCAGCATGGCGCGGCCGTTCACACCTCGACGCGCGTCCAGATGCGCGTCGGGACCATTGCTGCGAGGCAGACCAGAGCCGAACCGAGGGTGCCGGCGGCCACGAATCCGAACAGAACATTCATGCCGCCGCCAAGCTGATTGACGGCGAGCCAACCGCCGCCTGCTGCGATCAGCAATCGGGCCGTGCCGCCCAGAATCGTCCAGAACGGACGGCCAATGCCCTGCGCGGCGAACGAGAGTACGAAGGACACGCCCACGAGGCCGTACAGCGGGGCGACCGTTCTGAGGTAGAGCTCTCCGAAGTGAATCGTGGTGACGTCGTGTGCGAACAACCCCAACCAGACTGATGGGACGATTGCGACGCCAAGCCCAATGACTTGCGTAAAACCGGCTCCCATTGCGACGCCGAACAATGTCGCTCGTCGTGCGCGCTCAAGTTCCCCGGCGCCCATGCAGGTGCCAACGACCGTTAATACGGCTGTGCCGACACCGAACAGCAGAGGAATCAGGACGTAGTCGAGCCGCGAGGCGATGCCATAGCCAGCCAGCGCCGATTGACCAAACTGCCCGACTGCCGCCGTGAGCAAGACGACCATCAGGTTCAGTTGGAGAGCGCCAATCGACGACAATACCCCTACCCCAAGAACATCGGCAAAGTAGCGCCAGCTCAGCCGAGTACGATGCAACAGGAGTCCCGCGCGCCCCTTGGCCATATAGATCAGCAGCACGATGGCGGTGACGCTGTAATAGAGCGAGACGGCCACGCCCGCACCGGCGATACCCAGACCGGGAAGCGAGCCGATGCCGAAGATCAACAGCGGCGACAGGGGAACCAGCACGAGTGCGCCCACGAAGGTGACGAGTGCCGGCACCTTAACGTTACCGCTGCCGCGCAAGGCCGCGCATAACAGGTTGACGATCCAAATCGGCACGGCGCCGGCGAACACGTAATTGGAGTAGGTCACCGCGGCAGCCAAACCCTGGCCACGCCCGCCGAGCGCGGAATAGAGCTGTGGGCCGCACACCCACGCCAGAATCATGAACAGGCAGCCAAGCACAACGGCTAACACGACAGCATGTAGAACGAGCGCATCCGCTTCATGCCGCTTGCCAATTCCGATTGCGCGAGCGACGGCAGATGCAACGCCGCCGCCGATACCACCGTTGGACATCATCGTCATCAGCATCGAAATCGGGAACACGAGCGATACCCCGACCAGCGAATCGGTGCCGAGAAAGCTGACGTACCAGGTCTCCAGCACGCCGACCAGCGTTTGAGCGATCAGAACCGCCATCGTGGGAACGCCGAGCGACAACAACGTACCGAGTAAAGGACCGTTCAGGATTCGGGCGCGTCGGAAAGCCGCCGCGTCCAATTTATTGGTGATGTCGTTCATGTGCCTCGTTTCCCTCATCAATTCGAAAGAAACGACAGCAACAGTTCATTTACCGCATCGGGGGCTTCCTGCTGCGCATAGTGTCCGGTACCAACAATAAGGTGCTTGCCGCGGAGATTGGGAACGTTGCGCTCGAGCGCTTCGTACTCGTCCTTTGCCATCTTCAGGACACCATCCATTTCCCCGGTGATGAATACCGTGGGTTGCAGAATCCGAGCGCCGTCGAGGAAAGGCGTCAGTTCCCAGTTCCGATCGAAGTTCCGATACCAGTTGATGCCGCCCCGAAAGCCCGACATCTTGAACTGTGCCGTGAAGTAGTCGAGTTCCTCCGTCGTCAGCCAGACGGGTTGCTTGTCGGGGAACACGAGACTGTCGACAAGACGACTGGCCTTGTCGAAACGGACAAAGCTGGAATGGCGGTGTTTTTCACTCGAGCGAGCCTGCCCCGAGGCCGAATACAGAATGCCCAGCAAAGCGCGTCGAACGTCGGCTTCCAGCTCGCGCTCGATCCGTTCGGGTTCCTGAAAATACTGTTGATAGAAATGCTGCTCTTGCGCGAGCAATTGAAAGCGGACGGACGGCCGCAGTGTCTGGCGCGGCAGGTACGGCACGCTCAGCAAAGCCAGTTTGCGGAACATGTCGGGACGAAGCAGTGCAGCGGGCGCTGCGACCATGGATCCCCAATCGTGTCCGACGAGAATCGCGTGTTCTTCCCCCAACGCATGAACCAGGCCGACCAGATCCGCAACGAGATTCAGGACGTTGTATGCGTCGATTGCTTGCGATGCATCGGTGTCGCCGTAGCCTCGCTGATCCATTGCGACAACCCGGTACCCGGCCCGCGCCAATGGCGCGATTTGATGGCGCCACGAAAACCACGATTCAGGCCACCCGTGACAGAGCAGGATCAGCGGCCCGGAGCCCTGCTCCACGTAGTGCATGCGAATGCCGTTGGTATGGACGTATCCATGCTTCCAGTCCTGTCCCACTTCCGCCCCCTTGGATAAATAAGAGTATGGTCGACATCCAATTAGAGTATGAATACACTCTAAGTGTCAATGAAAAGTTTTACACGGAGCGCTCAGGCGCCTGATCGATATGAGAAAGTCCAGGGAAGAGGCAAGCGAGACCCGCAAGCGGATTGTGGAAACCGCCGCAAGGGAGTTGCGCGAGAAGGGCGTGGTTGGCGCAGGGATTGCCGACATTATGTCGGCTGCCGGCTTGACCCCAGGCGGGTTCTATCGGCACTTCGAGTCGAAGGACCATCTCGTGGCGGAAGCATGCGATGTCGCCAGCGCGACGCTATACGAGACGCTCGAGTCGTTCGTGCAGGGGAAGCCGCCGCGTGAGGCGCGCCGGGAGATTGCGGAGCGCTACCTGTCGGTCACGCATCGAGACAATATGTCAATTGGCTGCCCGTTTGCGGCGCTGGGTGGAGATATGGCGAGAGCCGACACGCGCACACGGCAAGTCGCGACGGACGGGTTTCTACGTCTCGCGGGTCTCATTGCGGAACAGTTGGGAGGCGCGGAAGCGAGCAAGCGTGGCAAGTCACTGGCGGCCGCGTCAGCCATGATCGGTGCGCTGATGATGTCGCGCGTGGTCGATAACGAAGCTCTGTCGCAAGAAATACTCCAGGCCGCTCGGGATGCGCTGTGCAGATGACGCGGTAATGTCTTTTCTCGATGCAGTGAGTCGATCCACGCGCCGCCCGTTCCGGTCGCAAAGAGCATCTCTTCGAGGGGTAATCGTCCGAATCGTGCGAAATCTGGCGGTGACAACCTCCAGCGCCGCTTCCAGCAAGGCACTGCGCCGGCACATTGGTCGGCCCAACGGGAATCGTGCAACACATTGATGGATAAACGTTTTCTCGACCAAAGCGCCATTTTTTGCACGATTCGGACGATTACCCCTCGAAGAGACGCTCTTGCGCAAATCCGACACGAGTGGGCGCGTGCCTCCGCAGGCCAATTCCGTTCCTGCCCAAGCAGATTCGACTGCAACGCAGAAATCGCGCAACTTTAGTTCACCCGGCAACTTTGTCCAAACTTTAGTTCCGAAAATTTGGAACTAAATGTGCGCTCTTGCGTACGCTACTTGTACTCGCGACGCGCCTGGCTACAGGCATCCGCGGCTACCGGGGCAGGCGTGACTTTAGTTCGTGGGGCTATCGCTAAAATGAGTCGCCTGGTTAGCAACTGAAATCAATAGAGCAACTACTTCTTGCGCGGCGGCGGTACGTCGGTGCAAACACCTTCGTAGATCTCCGCCGCCATTCCCACAGATTCACCTAGCGTGGGATGCGGATGAATTGTGCGGCCGATGTCGACAGCATCGGCACCCATCTCGATCGCGAGACAGATCTCTCCGATCAGATCGCCGGCGTGCGTACCGACGATGCCTCCGCCAATAATGCGATGGGTTTCCTCGTCGAACAGCAGTTTGGTAAAGCCCTCGTCACGACCGTTGGCGATCGCGCGCCCGGACGCGGCCCACGGGAACATTCCCTTACCGTACCTGATGCCCTGCTCCTTGCACAGCGCCTCGGTCAGGCCAGCCCATGCCACTTCGGGATCGGTAAAGGCAACCGACGGGATCTGTCGTGCATCGAAACAGGCCTTCTCGCCATGCGCAGCTTCAGCAGCAACGTGCCCTTCGTGAACCGCCTTGTGCGCCAGCATCGGCTGCCCAACGATGTCACCGATCGCGAAAATGTGGGGCACATTTGTGCGCATCTGAGCGTCAACGGCGATGTATCCGCGGTCGGACACGATCACACCGGCCTTCTCCATGCCAATACGCTTGCCGTTCGGGGAGCGGCCAACAGATACAAGAACAGAGTCATAGCGCTGGGGTTCGGCCGGCGCCTGTTCGCCTTCAAACGCCACATATATGCCGTCGCTTTGGGCTTCCACTCCGACTACCCTGGTCCTCAGCATGATCTTGCCGAATCGGTTCTTGTTCTTCTTCTCCCATACTTTCACAAGATCGCGGTCCGCGCCGTTCATCAGACCGTCGAGCATTTCGACGACGTCAATCTCCGCCCCCAACGTGCTGTAGACGGTCGCCATCTCGAGACCGATGATTCCCCCTCCGATAACAAGCATCTTTTTCGGCACCTCGGGAAGTTCCAACGCACCGGTCGAATCGACGATACGTGGATCCTCGGGGATGAATGGCAGCTTCACTGCCTGACTTCCAGCTGCAATGATGGCTTTCTCGAAGCGAATCACGGACTTTTTGCCGGTGACCGCCTTTCCATCGCCCTCAGTCAGGTCGACCACAAGATGATGCGAATCGACGAAGGAGCCGATCCCGCGCACAACTTGTACTTTGCGCGCCTTGGCCATACCGGCAAGGCCGTTGGTCAGCTTGCTGACGACCGACCGCTTGTAGCTTCGCAGGCCATCCAGATCAACCTTGACGTCACCGAATGTGATGCCGTGGGCCGCAAGCGCTTTGGCCTCATCGACGACAGCAGCGTTGTGCAGCAGTGCCTTCGACGGGATGCAACCCACATTCAGGCAGACCCCGCCGAGCGTCGAGTAACGCTCGACCAGCACGGTCCTCATTCCGAGGTCTGCTGCGCGGAACGCGGCTGAGTAGCCACCAGGCCCAGCGCCCAGTACGAGTACTTCACATTCGATGTCCGGCACGTTGACTTCAATCACACTCATCCTTCGCTCCTCAATGCGTTGCCCAAACAGAACTGAAGCAAACGCATCCTTCTTGGTACAGGTGTACGCCTCCAGACCACTCCCAAGCTTGCTGTACCGCCCCACTGGCTTAAAGCAGGATGCGGCGGAAATCAGCCAGCAACTGGGCGAAGTACGCGTTGAAGCGGCCGGCCTCCGCACCGTCGATGACGCGATGGTCCCAGGACAGTGACAGCGGCAACGTCAGACGCGGCGAGAATTGCTTTCCGTCCCAGACCGGCTTCTGATACGACTTGCCCACTCCCAAAATTGCAACTTCCGGCGCGTTGATGATCGGAGTGAAGTAGGTACCGCCAATGCCGCCGAGTGACGAGATGGAGAAGCACCCCCCTTGCATCTGGTCGGGTTTAAGCTTGCCTTCGCGGGCCAGCCTGGCCATTTCGACCATCTCCTCGCCGATCTCCAGCACGCCTTTCTTATCAGCGTCCTTGATCACAGGTACCACGAGGCCATTCGGTGTATCAGCGGCAAAACCAATGTTGATGTACTTTTTCAGTACCAGGTTGTCGCCGTCAATCGACGCGTTAAACGTCGGAAACTTCTTCAACGCCGCAACGGCTGCCTTGATCAGGAAAGCAAGCATCGTGACTTTGACGCCCTGCTTTTCATACTCCTTGTTGAGCTTGACGCGCAGCGCTTCCACATCCGTAATGTCCGCCTCCTCGCAGTTGGTCACGTGCGGGATCATGACCCAGTTGCGATGAAGGTTGGCACCGGAGATCTTCTTGATGCGCGATAACGGCTGGGTTTCGATCTCACCGAAGCGCGTGAAGTCGACTTTCGGCCACGGCAGCAGATTCAGTTCGCCGCCAGCGCCGCCGGCCGCTCCCGATGGATTCTGCGCCGCGGTCTGCCCGCTCATTACGCCTTTCACGAAGCGCTGCACGTCATCCTGCGTAACTCGGCCCTTGGGACCCGTCGCGGGGACGCGCGACACATAGACACCCAGTTCCCGCGCAAACTTGCGAATGGACGGACTGGCGTGCGCGGCGGAGCCGGTCATCGGGGTATACGACGGCGCAGACACGACCGGTGCCACGATCGCCGCAGGAACGGCCGCAGATACTGCGGCCTCTGCTTGTGCCGCCACAGTTGCAGGAGGTAAAACAGGCGCGGTGGTACTCGCCGAAGCCGAAGGCACCGCGGCCGCGTTATTGGCGGTCTCCAGCATCAACAGCAACGATCCTTGCGACACCTCGTCACCAATTTTGATCAGAACTTCCTTGACGGTGCCGGACGTCGGAGTCGGAACATCCATTGTCGCCTTGTCCGACTCAAGCGTCACCACGGCATCCTCGGCCTGGATGACGTCACCCGGCTTCACATGGATCTCGATAACCGGCACGCCCTTGTAGTCGCCGATGTCCGGAACTCTAATTTCGCTCGCTTGACTCATTCTTCGTGCGTTCCTTGATAGCCAGTGCCACTTAAAAGGCGGCACTGCGGCTCACTTTGTTGGAAAACTATTGGTGAAGCCCTGGTCAATCGCAGTGCAATGCAGGCAGAGACCCGGGAGAACAGGCAGACCGTTACTGGCAGGAGGTAGACGGAACAGCGACGGCGTCGCCGCGGTCCGATTTCCCCAATACCGATCGCTTGCGCGCATATCCGAAGTAAACAAGAAGGCCAATTGCGATCCACGCTCCGAATGCGATCCACGTCAGTGGCTGCAGAAACGCCATCAAAGTCACGCAGAACACAATCGCTGCAACGGGTACGAACGGAACTCCCGGGCACCGGAAACCACGAGGAAGATCCGGTCGCGTTTTTCTGAGGACGAGCACAGCGACAGATATCAGCGTGAAGGCCACCAAGGTGCCGACGTTGATGAGCTCAGCCAGGATATGCAGCGGTGCGAACGCTGCGACCGTAGAGAAGACAATCCCGACTGCCCAGGTTGCGAGAAATGGTGTGCCGTGCCGCGGATGCACTTTCGACAATCGCGCCGGAAGCAATCCGTCACGCGACATCGCAAACACAATACGGGACTGCCCGTAACTCATGACCAGAATCACCGTCGTCATGCCAAGAATCGCGCCGAGATCCACGAAGCCAGCAATCCACGTTTCTCCAGCGTATTGGAGCGCAAGCGAGACCGGGTGGGAAATCCCCTCGAACCGTTGGAACGGAACGATACCCGTCATGATTGCGGCGACGATCACGTACAGCACGGCGCATACCGCGAGCGATCCGACGATCCCGATCGGCAGGTCTCGATGTGGCCGACGTACCTCCTCCGCCGCGGACGTAACGGCATCGAATCCGATGAAGGCGAAGAAGACAAGCGCCGCAGCATTCAGTACACCGGCGACACCGAAAGGTGCGAAAGGATGCCAATTGACGGGCTGTACATGGCGAGCACCGACAAAAATGAACAGCAGGACCACGACAATCTTGATCGCCACCATTACGTTGTTGACGCGCGCAGATTCACGAATGCCCAGCGAGAGTGCTCCCGTCAGTACGATCATGATGACGAATGCAGGCAGATTGAACCAGGTTTCCACGCCACTCATGCTTCCAGGCGCAGCTGTCAGTACGACGGGTAACGAGATACCGAATCCTGACAGCAACGATTGCAGATATCCGGACCACCCCACTGACACCGCGGCCGCACCGAGACCGTACTCGAGGAGCAAGTCCCACCCGATTATCCAGGCAACGAGCTCACCGAGCGTTGCGTAGCTATACGTATAGATCGAACCGGATACGGGAACTGTTGCCGCAAATTCCGCGTAACAGAGTGCCGCGAAGCCGCAGGCCAACGCGGCAACAACGAAAGATACAGTGAGCGCTGGCCCCGCGGTCAACGCGCCGGTTCCGGTCAGCACAAATATTCCGGTCCCAATGATCGCGCCGATACCCATGAAGACAAGATCAACCGGACCGAGACTCCTCCTCAAGCCTCCAGCCTTCTCACCGTCCTTCATCATCAGGTCGATGCTCTTCTTGCGGAACAAACTCATGCTGCTGTCTCCATTATTTGCGAATGCGCTGTTGACACGCGCTTCGTCATTTATGCGCTTCTTTGAGAGAGACGCGGCACTGATCGAGATTTCCCTATCTTGTGCCGGTGTCCCGTACGGTCATGCTAGTGGGGTTGCGGCGTTCCTAGATCATCCACGGTGCATTTGCGCCTGCCTTGATTCCATATTGGCTCAGAACCTCGGCATGCTTCTCTGGTGCCACGGCATGGACAGCTGCAGCCACGATATGGTGGCGATCAATCTCGAAGAATCCTCGAAGCTCTGCGCGAGTGTCACTACGTCCGAAGCCATCGGTACCCAAAACCGAGAACGGCGCCCTGACGTACGAAGCGATCAGCTGGGGATACGCTCGCACGTAATCGGTTGCAGCCACAACGGGGATCTCACCCGGCAAGCATCTCTCAAGGTGACTCTCGGCAGTCGCGTCACCGCCAAAGATGCGGCGGCGTTCGCATTCTCGAGCGTCCTTTGCGAGTTCCGAGAAGCTGGTCACACTCCAGATTTCCGCAGTGATGCCCCAATCCCTCGCGAGCAGTTCGCCCGCTGCGATGACTTCCCGGAGAATTGCGCCGGAGCCGAGCAGTCGCACTCGCGTTGATCCGCTTTCCGCCTCGACTTCGTCGAACAGATACATTCCCTTGACCACTGCATCGTGCTTGTCTTCCGCAAGCGCGGCTTGGGGATAGTTTTCGTTGCCGACCGTGATGTAGTAGAACTCGTCCTCTTGATCCTCAAGCATGCGTTTAGTGCCGTTATGCACGATCACTGCTGCTTCGCTTACAAATGCCGGGTCGTACGCCCGACAGTTCGGTACGGTCGACGCAATCAGATGGCTGGTTCCGTCCTGGTGCTGCAACCCTTCGCCTGCCAAGGTCGTTCGTCCCGATGTCGCACCAATGAGGAACCCTCTCGCGCGCTGATCCGCCGCCGCCCAAATCAGATCCCCGACTCGCTGGAAACCGAACATCGAGTAGTAGATGTAGAACGGCAACATCGCTACACCGTTCACGCTGTAGGAGGTTGCGGCGGCCGTCCAGGACGCGATCGCACCTGCCTCCGTGATCCCCTCCTCCAGCAATTGACCGTCGACGGCCTCCTTGTAAAAGAGCATCGAACCAGCGTCTTCCGGTTCGTACTTTTGTCCGACCGGCGAATAGATGCCAATCTGCCGGAAAAGATTGGCCATCCCGAATGTCCTAGCCTCGTCGGCGACGATCGGTACCACACGCGGCCCGACAGTCTTGTCCTTGATCAGGTTGGTAAAGAGTCGGACAAGGCCTGTCGTAGTCGATGATTCGCGCTCGTCACCCTGCAACGCGAATTGCCCATAATCCTCGAGACGGGGAACCGCAAGCTTTTCTGCCTGGCCCACTCGACGCGGCAGGTAGCCGCCGAGGCTCGCACGTTGCGATCGCAAGTACTGCATCTCCGGGGAGCTTTCGTCCGGCTTGTAGAAGCGCATTTCCTCCACGGACGCATCGTCCAGAGGCAGAGAGAATCGATCCCGGAAGGCACGAAGCGCGTCGACGTCCAGCTTCTTCTGCTGGTGCGCAGTCATCCTCGATTCGCCGGCAGCACCCATCCCGAATCCCTTCTTGGTTTTGGCCAAGACGACCGTGGGAGCGCCCTTGTGATTCGCGGCGGCATGGAACGCTGCATACAGCTTCTTGAAGTCGTGGCCACCGCGACGCAACCCGTCAATCTCAGCGGTCGTGAGCCCGCTGACGAGAGCCTTGAGCTCCGGATCAGTGTCAAAGAAGTGCG
This sequence comes from Burkholderia sp. Ac-20353, assembly GCF_017104785.1. NCBI lineage: Bacteria > Pseudomonadati > Pseudomonadota > Betaproteobacteria > Burkholderiales > Burkholderiaceae > Burkholderia > Burkholderia sp. Ac-20353. Next base: position 13,476 of record NZ_JAAGPL010000046.1, read on the forward strand.
CGAGGTTGTACTCGCCATTTTTTGCGCCGAGCGTCTGGTATTCACCATCGACCATGGTGGAGAACCTGCGGAGCAACGCGTGATTCTTATCGCGCGCAAACAATGCATCCCATTCAGAGCCCCAAACGACCTTGATGACGTTCCACCCGGCGCCCGAGAAAAGCGCTTCGAGTTCATTGATCACCTGCCCGTTTCCGCGCACGGGTCCGTCGAGGCGCTGCAGGTTGCAGTTGATAACGAAGGTCAAATTGTCGAGACGTTCCCTGGTGGCGAGCGACAGCGCAGCAATCGATTCCGGTTCGTCCATTTCGCCGTCGCCGAAGACGCCCCAGACATGACGTGAGGCCGTCCTGGCAAGCCCGCGGTGTTCCAGATAACGCAGGAAGCGCGCCTGATAGATCGCACTGATCGGACCGATACCCATCGACCCGGTCGGGAACTGCCAGAAGTTCGGCATCAGCCATGGATGGGGGTAGGAACAAAGTCCGTTCTTCCCGACTTCCTGACGATAGTTCGACAGTTCGCCCTCGCTGAGTCGCCCCTCAAGGTACGCGCGGGCATAAACGCCTGGGGCGGAATGCGGCTGGAAGTACACCAAATCGCCCTTCTCGCTCTCCGTGTCCGCTCGGAAAAAGTGATTGAATCCGACTTCAAACAGCTCGGCCGCCGATGCGTAGCTCGCGATGTGTCCGCCCAATTCCCCATAGGACTTGTTCGCACGCACCACCATTGCCAGCGCGTTCCATCGAATGATCGATGTCAGCTTCTGCTCGATCACCAAGTCACCCGGATAGCGCGGTTGCTCGTCGACCGAGATGGTGTTCTGATACGCCGAGTACGGATGCCGCGACTTGCGGATCTTCAGATTCTTTGCGTGGCGGTCGAGATTTTCCAGGATGAAGTGAGCTCGGTCCGGACCTGCCGTTCTCAGCACGCCTTCGAGAGCGTCGAGCCATTCCTTGGTCTCCTGCACATCCTCATCGACCGGAGCCCCACCGGAATGTTCATGGCCGGTTCCGGCGTCGATATTGGCCTTCATTGTTGCCTCCTGCATGATCTCTATCTAGTTGGAGTTACTCGACACTTCTCTGGCTGCTAAGTCAGTTCAAGTGCGGGCGATTCATCCGGCAATAACATGTCGCACAACGTCACACTCCTGCATTGCCTGGTTGGCTTCGAAGGTTCCGTGCATACCCGGCATGCCGAGAAACCTGCGTGATGGCTGTACCGTTTGCAGTCAGGTAAGCGCCCACCAAACCAACTCGCCGGTGGGCCAAACGATCTATTAGTTATGCGAAATGCTCACTGTATGCATGCTTCCAAAGCCTGCTTGACGTCTTGCAGGATGTCCGGCGCATCTTCCAGACCTACCGACAAGCGCACCAATCCTTCCGAGATGCCGTGGGCCGCCCGCTCTTCCGGCGTGTAGGTCGAGTGCGTCATGCTTGCCGGATGCTGTGCCAGGGATTCGCAGTCACCAAGGCTCACCGCCCGCGTAAACAGCTTCAGTGCGTTCATGAATCGCTTGCCGGCAGGCTCCCCGCCCTTGAGTTCAAACGCAATCATTCCGCCGTACCGACGCATTTGGCGCGTCGCCAGCTGATGCTGGGGAAACGACGAAAGGCCCGGGAAATGAACCTCTGCGACCGCGGGGTGGCTGGCGAGCATCCCGGCAAGCAGTTCTGCAGATTCGCAATGGCGCTCCATACGAATGGCGAGCGTTTTCAGGCCGCGCATCAACAGAAATGCATCCTGGGGGGACATCACTGCGCCAGTCATGTCCTTGAGACCGTACAGGCGAATCTGGTCGATGATCTCTTTGCTGGCGATCGCGATGCCGGCGGTAATGTCGCCATGCCCGCTGAGATATTTCGTTGCTGAATGAACCACGACATCCGCGCCCAGTTCGAGCGGGCGCTGCAGGTACGGGGTGCAGTACGTGTTGTCCACGACAAGCTTTGCCCCGGCTCGATGGGCCAGTTCAGCAATGCCTTCGATGTCGGCGAGCCGCATGTTCGGGTTGGCCGGCGACTCGAAATAGATGACTTTCGTCTGCGGCGTGATGGACTCTGCCACTTCGTCGAGATTCGACATGTCAACGTGCCGCACTCGCACGCCGAACTTCCCGATGCCATGCTGCAGGAACGCGAAAGTGCAGCCATACAGAGTGCGGTCCGCGAGAATTTCGTCACCCGGCCGAACCAGCGTCCAGAGGGTCGAAGTAATCGCGCCCATGCCCGACGAGAACGCAACCGCCGCCTCGCCACCCTCGAGCGTTGCCATGCGCGACTCAAGGAGCGACAGCGTCGGGTTGGAGATGCGGGTGTAGAAGTAGCCTTGCTCTTCGCCAGCGAAGCAGCGACCACCGTATTCAACTGACGGGAACGCGAACGTGGCGGACAGATACATCGGGGGAACGAGCGAGCCCTGATTGTCGATGGGGTTGTAGCCGTGATGAATTGCTCGAGTGCTGAAGCCCGAGTTCAGGTTCTTTTCGGACATGTGACGTCTCCTCAGTCATACTAGTTTGGGTGCAATAAGTCTATGCCTCACAAAGTGAAAATTGCTCCCAAATTGTTGACTATATGGCCTTCCATCGGCATGATCCCGTCGTGACGAAGACAATTCTTGGAATGATTTGCCCATGACCATCTCCCCTGTACTCGATCGCACTGATTGCGCCCTTTTAGAGGCGCTTCAGGAGAATGCTCGGCTGACCGTGGCGGAGCTCGGCGAGCGTGTCTCGTTGACCTCGTCACCGTGTTGGCGACGAGTCAAGCGTCTCGAAGAACTCGGACTAGTCAGGGCCTATCGGGCTATCCTGTCGTCCGAGCAACTTGGCTACGGCGTGACAGCATTTGTGAATGTGATGATGGGAGACCACGCTCAGCACGTGCTGAGGCAGTTTGAGCAGCGCTTGTCGGAGATCCCGGAGATCGTCTCGTGCCACCACGTATCTGGCAGGTATGACTTCCTGCTGGAGGTAGTCGCAGTCGACCTGAAGTCGTTCGGGGAGTTCGCCCGGAACGTCCTGCAAGCGTTACCGGGCGTAAAGGAACTCTATTCGAGTTTCTCGCTGAAGGCGGTGAAGGACGATCGCATCCTCCCCCTCCCCAACGCCGGAGCGCGTTGACCGACGAACTCCGAAAAATTGTCGTCGACAGGTGCTCGATAAGTGAAAGCTGCTTCTCCAATTGCGGATGCCCTAACAAGGCGCGATCAACGCCCCGGGGTGGTTGATCGGAATTTCAGTGTGGGCAGGCAATAGTCCCGTCGACGCAGGTAACGCACTGCCCCCCCACACGAATCGCGCCGCCTTCATCAAAGGTTATGGATATCCTCCCATTGCGGCCAACGGCAGTTCCCTGCGAACTCATGTAGGTGTGGCCGGAGCTGTGTACTTCAGCTTCGCGAAGGAAGGCCGCGATCGCGCCGTTGCCGCTTCCACATACGGGGTCTTCATTGACACCATGACTGGGTGCGAACGTGCGGACTTCTATCGCAGCAGCAGCGTTCTCTGGGTATGTGCCGAACACCACGACGCCTGTGGAATCGGTATTCAGGTTGAAGGCCGTCATATGCGCCAGATCGGGCTGAAGCGCCAGAACAGCCTCTGCAGTGGCCAACTGAACAACCGTCCAGGTGGGACCTACGTCAATGAACTTAGGTGCAGGTGTCCGGAGAACGGGCGACGCCAGGATGCTCTCAAGTGCGATAACTTGCTCGGCCGACAAAGGTTGATATCCGGGCGGAGGCAGCTCGAAGGCAATCACCGGGCCGCCGCTGTCTACAGGAGAGACGGTCAGTTCAACCAATCCCGCCGCACACTCTTGCGTGAGCCTGCCGTCCTTGGCGCTGATCATTCCAGCCTCCAGAAGCGCATGGGCCGTCCCCAATGTCGGATGGCCGGCAAACGGTAGCTCGGAACGCGGCGTGAAGATGCGCACGCGATAGTCTGCGGTGGCTTGCGTTGGTGGAAGAACGAAGGTGGTTTCCGAGAGGTTGGTCCAGTTGGCGATACGCTGCATCTGCTCGGTGGTGAGCCCTTGCGCGTCGAGGACGACAGCGACAGGATTTCCGCGATAAGGATCGCTGGTGAAAACGTCGATTTGCTTGAAAGGAACTTTCATACTGTTCATGGCTATGCGTTGAGATGATGCCGTTTGCGCACGGGACCAACGCACTTTTCCCGGACATGGCCGTAACCGCGCAGTTGTTCCGGTAGGCCGACCAGTTCAATGGCGGTCGCGAGACTCGCGAGCCCGTCGATGGATACCGCACTTGCGCTGCACTCCCTGTGCCGGCGCGGTCTGGCATCCTTGCTGCCGGTCAATTCGGCTTCACCTTGCAGGCTTTCTTGTTGACGAAATCGCCCAAGCGTTCCTGAACGTCGTGACCCTGCTGGATCATGGCCATCACCAGTCCTTCGGTGAACAGCCCGTCCGTGGCCGACATGTCGGCGATGCGGCTGATGGCGCTGACGATGGCGTAGTTGGAGAGCACCGCGTTCCCTGCGATCTTTTTCGCCAAGGCCAGCGCGAACTCTGGCGCGGGTGTGTCGCCCTTCGCGGAATCGCAGATGTAGTGGGTCAGCCCCAGTTGGCGGCCTTCCTGCGCGTCGACGACCCGGCCGGTAAGCATCATCTCGACCATGCGCGGGGCTGAGAGGATGCGCGCCGTTCGCACCGTGGCCCCGCCGCCGGTAAAGATTCCGCGCGTGCCTTCGGGCAGCGCGAAGAAGGTGCCGCTGTCGGCCACGCGCACATGGGCTGCGCTGGCCAGTTCCAGTCCACCCCCCACTACCGCACCCTGCAGACAGGCGACCACGGGAATGCCACCATGCTGTATCTTGTCGAAGGCGCGGTGCCAGCCTTGGCACACGCGCATGAATTCCACGCCGCTGCGCGCCTTGTCGTGATGCTCCTTCAGATCGAGTCCAGCGCAGAAATGATCGCCCTTGGCGGTAAGGAGGATGACGCGGATGTGGGAAGGGACGCTGGAAAAGTACGCGTCAATTTCGGCGATCGCGCTTTCGTCGAGGGCATTGCGCTTGTGTGCCCGGTTCAATGTGACGATGCCGATATTTTCTAGCTCGGACGTCAGCAGGTACGGTTCGGCCATTGAGATGTTTCCCGATATTTCGATTAATAAAGTCAAGGTGGACGCCACTGGCGAAACAGAGCGCTATTTCGATCACTTCGGCACGAGCCGCATGCCGGTGCATCTCGCAGCGCCTCAGGGAAAATGTAGCCCTCCCGCCGTCGTGCTGCTATGGCAGATGGAGACTCCGGATTTGCATAAACTGACAGCGTCGGCTCCTGAACGCGCAGTCGGACTAGACTCGACCTTGATGCTCTCGTTGCCCCTCTCGTCATCGGGAGCACGGTTGGACAAGTCGAGGCCGAAGGGACAAAGTCATGAGTGATCCGGACACAGCAATCGAGCAGGGCAGCGGCATGTGGAATGCCAGCGGACCGGCGATCTTCACGGTCTCCTCTGCTTTCGTTGCAGACTTGATAAGAAGCCTTCGCACGGTGAGTTCAGAATCGACCTTGGACGAATGCTTTAAGCGTGCAGGAATTGTCAAAAAGTTTCTGGATCATCCGGAGGCGCGCTTGACCCATGATCAACTGGTTCGACTATATAAGGAGAGCGCAGCAGCGACTGGCGACGAGATGATGGGTTTATGGAGCCGCCCGATACGTACGGGTACACTTAAATACCTCATACGATCCGTGTTGGGCGCATCATCGATTAAAGTAGCCGTTTACAGGTTTAGTCAGTTCTGGAACCTCCTGCTCGACGACTATCGATTGGACTTGCATCACGATGAAGCCACTATGTGGCTGGAGCTGGTACCTCGGTCTTCCAGTGTCGGACTAAATCGTTTTGGACATACCTTATTGCTGAAGTTGATTCATGGCATCGTTTCGTGGCTGGTCGGCCGGGAAGTTCCGGTTCAAGGGGTACTTTTTGCGTTTTCAAGGCCGATTTTTGCCGAGGATTACTCCATCCTTTTTCCTGTTCAGGTTGAATTCGATGCGCCGACATCGAGAATATTGTTTCAGTCAGAATTTGGGAGTATTCGGGCGGAAAGGACCGCTGCCGAAGTGCGGAGATTTCTTGAGCGTGCGCCGCGAGACTGGATCTTTACAGCATATCGAGAACACGCAATACAGCTCCAGGTTCGGGAAATGCTGTATGCAGATCTTGCAGCCACGTTGGACGACGTCTCACACAAGCTCAATATTTCCTCTCGTACGCTTATACGTAGATTGCAGTCGCAGCACCTTTCCTTTCAAGAGATCAAGGACGACCTACGTCGCGATCTGGCAATTCTCGACTTGGCCCGCACGGACATTTCACTGGGAGAGATCGCCTACGCTCTTGGCTTTAGCTCGCCCGCAACGTTCCATCGCGCATTTCGGCAATGGACAGGCATGACTCCCGGAGCATACCGATCAGCTCAGCAGCAGATCCGGCTTCATTGCCATAGGGAAAGCCTTCAAGAAGGAGCCTTGCCTGTACTTGCCGCCACTCAGATCGACACGGTCAGGCGCGCATAGTAGTAGCCGCCGTTGATGCCATAGGGCGACAGGTGCGGGTACAGGTCGTAGTTCGGTCGCGCGTTCGGATTGGTCTGGTTCGGGTACTTGTTGAACACGTTATTTGCACCGATCGCGATGGTCGCGTGTCGCGTGATCCGGTACGCAATGTCGACGTCGGTGATGAATGCAGGGTTCACGTGATCTTCGTAGAAGCCGCTGTAATCGCTCGCCCACTGCGTCTGCGACGACTTCCCGTAATAGGTCTCGCGCAGCGTGAACCGCCACGGGCCGTACGAGTACGCGCCCGATCCGGAGATCACGATCCGCGGTGTCGCAGTAGTCAGGTTCGAGGTCTGGATCGCGTCGAGTACCGCCACGCCGGCGGCCTGCAGCGAGGCCGGCGTATTGGACGAGCGGATCGTCGTGCGGTTGTAATTGCCGTTGAGGTTCCAGTCGACCTTGCCATAGCGTCCGAAATCGGACCGGTAGGCGAGCGCCAGGTCGATGCCGCGCGTGCGCGTGTTGGCGCCGTTCGTAAAGAACTGCGCGTACGTGTTCGCGACGGCATCGGGCGGCACGACCGTGCCGTTGGCCGCGATCGCCGACGCGGCGAGCGCCCCCGAGATCTGGCCGGAATCGACGATGCGGTTGTCCACGTCGACCTGATACGCGTCCACGCTCAGATGCAGCCCGGCGACCGGTTCGGCGACCACGCCGAAGCTGAACTGCCGCGAGGTCTCGTTCTTGAGTGCAGGCGCGCCGAGCACGCGCGCGCCCGCGGAATTGAGCGGGATCTGGATCGTCGCGCCGCCGGTCGTCACGTTGGTGGCCGAATAGTTCTCCTGCACGAGTGTCGGTGCATGCGTGCCGGTGCCCGCGGAGCCGCGCAGGCCGAGTGCGCGGCTGAAGTCGTAGCGCGTCGACACGGTGCCATCCAGCGATGCGCCGAGGCGCTGGTAATCCTCGCCGCGGATCGCGCCGTCGACTTGCCACTGCGGCAGGATGCGCGTCGACACGTCGGCATACGCCGCGATGCTGTGGCGGTGCGCATTGCTCGCATCGGACGGCCGGTAGCCCGGGAACGCGATCGCGCCGGTCTGGTAATAGGACGCGGCGTCGCCCGCGTCCATGCTGAAGGTCTCGTAACGGTGCTCGAGCCCGAGCGCGACGTTGACGGGCGCGCTCCAGTGCGCGAACGAGAAGCTGCGCTTGAGATCGAAGTTGGTCGTGAGCTCGGACGACGCATACCCGCCGACCTTGAACTGCGTCGGCGTCGAACCTGTGTCGGTCAGCAGGCTGTAGTTGGCCGTGTTCAGGTTCGACAGCGTGATGTCGTCGCGGCCGTAGGTGGTGCTCAGATCCCAGTTCCAGTTCGATGCGGTCGTGCCCTTCACGCCTGCGGTAAAGCTGTAGTCGGTTTCATGGCTGCGTTCGATCGGCGAGAATCCGTTCGGATAGATCGCGTCGAGCCCCGGCAGGTTCGCGGCGAGGTACGAAGGCGACCGATAGTTTTCGTACGCCCTGACTGCCCGGTCGGACACCGTGCCGAAGCTGTAGAGCGTGACGCCCGCGTTGAGCGGCTTTTCGAGGTTGTAGCCGAACGTGGCGAGATTCGTTTGCGGATCGCCCTGCACTCGCGCCGGTTCCGGGCCGCCGCTGTCGCTGCTGCGGTTCGAGTAACCGTGGTGGCGCAGTGTCGCGCTCAGCGTAAGCGAGCCGTCGTCGCCGAGCGGCATCCCGTGCACGAGGTCGACCTGGCCTGTCGCGCCGCCGCCGTTCAGATATCCGCCTCCGGACGCCGTGACCGTCGTGCCTTCGCTGTCCTTCTTCAGGATGATGTTGACGACGCCGGCGATCGCATCCGACCCGTACTGCGCGGCGGCGTCGCCGAGCAGCACTTCGATGTGGTCGATCGCGGCGATCGGGATCAGGTCGAAGTCGACCGCGTTCGCGCCTTGCGACGGATCCTCGTCGGCATAAAGAGTCGCGGACAGATGGCGGCGCTTGCCGTTGACGAGCACGAGGGTCGACGAAGGGCCGAGCCCGCGCAGCTGGAACGTGCGCGACAGCGCCCCCGCATCGTAGCCCACGGCCGGCGTGGTCAGGGACGGCACGACCGCCTTCAGCGCGTCGAGCAGGTTGCCCTGGCCCGTCGCCACGAGTTGTTGCGCGGTGACGACCTGGATCGGTGTGCTGCTGTCGCGCTGACGTTGATGGTTGGCGCGGCTGCCGGTGACGACGACGGTATCGAGCGACACGCTCGATCGGCTCGCCGCGTTCGTTCGAGCGTCCGCCTGCGGCGCGGCGGTGTCCTGCGACGCGGCAGCGAGGGTGGCCGCGTTGGTCGCGGGATTCGCTATCGGCTGAACCGGCTGCGCGACGGCGATCGTTGTCGACCCCAGCGCCAGCAGTGATCCGATCCCCGCGGCCAGCGTGCTTCGTGCTTCCGATCTTTTCTTCATTGTTGTTTGTGCTAAGGCATGCGAAAAGATCGATCACTCGCATGAATCGCGAAATGCGAAGCTTCCGCCGGTCTGGTTCTGGATTGTTGAAGATGCTCATGCTAACCCCGTCACGCGCACGCTTTTATAGTCAATTCAGATAACTAAATCCGCATTTGATCTGCAAATTGAACCGGAAATGCCTGTACGGGTTCGAACGATTCGCTTACTCTTTCGCACGCTCCCTGTTTTGTTGATCTGCGACGCGTCATGTCCTCGAAAGAAATTCGAAAAGTCGAAATACAAATGGTGTCCGAATCGGGCGATCACGCCCGGGGCCGTCGAGCGGCAACCGCGCATCCGGCGAATCGCTTCGCCGCATACGAGGTCAGCCGCGCCAGGCGCTTTCGCGCGCTCGTCGCGCTCACGTGGGCCGGGCTCCTCGTGTCGCTGATCGCCGCGCTATCGGGACTCGGGCTGCAGTTCTCGCTGATCCAGGCCAAGCTGCCATTCCTGCTCGGCATGCATCTGTCGCCGGACGGGTTCATCCAGGGCGCTCCGCTGACGATCCTGATCACGCTGATATCGATCGTCTGCTGCATCGTCGTCGCCGTGCTGGTTGCATGGGGGCGCATGTCGTCGAACGCGTTCGCGTTCGCCGTCGCGTCGTTCTACGGCTCGTGCTTTCGCGGCACGCCGCTGATGCTGCAGGTGCTGTTGATCTATCTGGCCTTGCCGCAGGTGGGCGTGATCATGGGGCCGGTCACATCCGGCGTGATCGCGCTGTCGCTCAACTACGGCGCCTACCTCGCGGAGACGATTCGCGGTGGCGTGCTTGCCGTGCCGCGCGGACAGCGCGAAGCGGCGCTGGCGCTGGGATTGCCGCCGCACGTGATCGCGTGGCACGTGGTGGCGCCGCAAGCATTGCGGATCATCATCCCGCCGGCGGGCAGCCTGTTCGTGTCGATGCTCAAGGACTCGTCGCTCGTGTCGCTGATGGGCGTATGGGAGCTCAATTTCCTCGCGCAGTCCTACGGGCGCAGCACTTACCGGTACATGGAAATGCTCGTCACCGCGGCGGCGATCTACTGGGTAATGTCGATTCTTTGCGAACTGCTGCAGACGCGGCTCGAGAAACGTTACGGACGCGGTTTCGAACTACGTCCCCCACTTTGATCTTGTACAACCATGAAGCGCCTGATTCCTTTGTTGCTTGCCGCTAGCGCGGCCTGGACCTCGATTCCCGCACATGCCGGTGCCACGCTCCAGCGCGTCGAGCAGACTCACGTGATGCGCATCGCGGTGGTCAACACCTATCCGCCGATGGGTTTCATCGACGACTCGAACCAGCTCGCCGGCTTCGATATCGACGTCGCGAAGGCGCTCGCGCAACGTCTCGGCGTGAAGCTCGTGCTCGACGCACCCGCGTGGGAAACGCTCGTCGGCGGCCGCTGGAGCGGCCGCTGGGACGCGTGCATCTGCTCGATGACGCCCAATGCGGAGCGTGTCCGGGTGCTGGACTTCGCGACGCCGTATTACAGCTCCCCGGCGGTACTCGTCGTCAACCGGTCCGAGACGCGGATCAAGTCCGCTGCCGATCTCACCGGCAAGAAGGTCGGCGTGGGAACCGGCTCGAGCTACGAGAGCTATCTGCAGAAGACGCTGGTCATTCCCGGCGCGAAGCCAATCGCGTTCCCGTTCGGCGCGGTGCAGATCATCCCGGGCGACGAGTCGGTGGCGTTCGAGAATCTGGCGCTCGGCGCGGGCGTGCGTCTTGACGCCGTCGTGTCCGATCTCGCCACCGCGAATGCGCGCATCCGGCGCGCGCCGGTCTTTCGTATCGCCGCGCAGCTTTATGCGGAGCCGAACTGGGTGGTAACCGAAAAGGGCGACCCGGAGTGGAAGGCGCGGCTGGCGGCGGCCGTCCAGAGCCTGCGCACGGATGGCACGTTGTCAAGGATCTCGCTGCACTGGCTCGGTGAAGACGTAACGAAGGACTTGCGTTGATCGAATCGGCTTGTCCGGCTTGACCTGCACGCCAGCAGCCGATTCGAACACCACGCGCATCGTTACGCCGCAGCGTGACGATTGTGCGGATAGGGCGCATCGAGATGGTCGCGCAATGTCGTGCCGCGATACTCGGTGCGGAACAGGCCGCGTTGCTGGAGGATCGGCACCACCTGCTCGACGAACTCGGTGAATGCCGTAGGCGTCCCGCCCCCGACGATGAAACCATCCGCGGCCTGGGACTCGAACCATTCCTGCAGCCTGTCCGCGACATGTTCTGGTGTACCGATGAAACCCGGACGCGGCGCGGCTGATTCGAGCGCGACCTGGCGCAAGGTCAGGCCGCGCTCTCGCGCGTTGCGCTTGATTTCGTCCGTCCCGCTACGGAAACTGTTGCTGCCGAGATCGCCGAGATCCGGGAACGGCTCGTCAAGCGGGTATTGGCTGAAATCGTGATGCTCGAAAAACCGGCCGAGGTGGTCAAGTGCACTCTCGATCGTGATCAGCTTCAGGCTCTCCTGATAGCGCTGCTCGGCCTCTTCCGCCGAACTGCCCAGGATCACGCCGATCCCCTGGAATATCTTCAGGTCGTCAGGGTGGCGCCCTTGCGCGATCACCTGATGCTTGAGATCGGCATAGTACTCGCGCGCGTGGGCCAGCGTATCGTGATGCGTAAACACGGCATCCGCCTGCTTCGCCGCGAGCTGCTTGCCCGCGTCGGACGCGCCGGCCTGGAACAGGATCGGGCGGCCCTGCGGCGTGCGGCCGACGTTCAGCGGCCCCTCGACCGAGAAATACTTGCCCTTGTGGTTGAGCGTATGGAGTTTGGCCGGATCAAAGAACACCCCGCTCGCGCGATCGCGCACGAATGCATCCTCCTCCCACGAATCCCACAGGCCCTTCGTGACCTCGAGGTATTCGTCAGCGATCCGGTAACGCTCGTCATGTTCAGGGTGCTCGGTACGCGAGAAATTCCTTGCGGAACCTTCGAGCGGCGAGGTCACCACGTTCCAGCCCGCGCGCCCCTGGCTCAGATGGTCCAGGCTCGCAAACTGCCGGGCAACCGTGAACGGCTCGCTGTACGACGTCGACAACGTGCCGACCAGCCCCACCCGTTCGGTGAGCGCCGACAGTGCGGACAGCAGCGTGAGCGGCTCGAACCGGTTCAGGAAGTGCGGAATCGATTTCGCGTTGATATGAAGGCCGTCCGCGACGAACACGAAATCGAATTTCCCCGCCTCCGCCTGCCGGGCAACGTGCTTGACGAAGTCCGGGTTGATGCTCGCGTCGATTACCGCATCCGGGTGACGCCACCCTGCGTAGTGGCCGCCAGGTCCGTGAATCGTCGCACCGAGATGAATCTGCCTGGAACGCTCCGTCGGCTGCACTGCGTTTGCTTCGCTCATGGTGAAATATTCCTATGCAATCCTTAATTGAAGAATACCGATTCCGTCCTGTTGGAAATCAGCTCACCCACGGCTCTCCAGTCAAGCGGGAGCAGGACTCGACCCGTTTTCCAACGCGGACAGATTCAGCGTATAAGCCCGCCCGATCCATACTGCCGAATCGCGATGGTCACGTAGTTCGTCATCGGTGTTCGGATGAAGCAAGATATCGAGTGCGCGGTGATTGAGGATCAACCAGCCTGCTATGACGCCAAAGTTTCCGGACGAGAATGCGATCTCGTACGACCATCGCGGATGCGGGCCAACCAGCCGCTCATTGAAGCGCCCAAGCTGCACGGCGTCCCCGAAATGAGCCGTGACCACCTGCCGGAAAGCCCACGCGTCGTCGCGACTCGTTTCATCAAAATAGACGTGCGCGTGCCAGTTCTCGATCGCCGTCGTGCTCAGATAGGTCATGGGATTTTTCGGGTCCTCACTCCATGAACTGCTCGTTGCCGATCAGCCCGATCTTCGTCGCGCCTTCGCGTTGTGCGGCAGCCAATACTTCGGCCACTGCCCGGTAAGGCGCCGCCTTGTCCGGACGCAGCCGGATCTCGTCCTGGTCGGCCTCGGCGGCCACCTGGCGGAATTTCGCCTGCAGCCCCGCTGCCCCGCCCACGGATGTGCCGTTCCAGTTGATCGCCCCATCGGCGCCGATGTCGATCTGCACCACCTGCGGCAGATGCGGCGGCGGCGGCGGGTTTCCCACCGGCAGGTTCATCTTCACCGAGTGCATCTGGATCGGGATCGTGATGATCAGCATGATCAGCAGCACCAGCATCACGTCGATCAGCGGCGTGGTGTTGATGTCGACCATCACCTCCGGCTCGTCCCGGCTTCCCCCGGAACCTACATTCATACCCATCGTTCGAACTCCTAGCCCCCGCGAGCGGGCGGCTCCGTGATGAAGGCAACCTTGACGATCCCCGCCCGCTCGCACGCCGTCACGACCTTGCCGATGTACTGATACGGCGTGGCCTGATCGCCGCGCACATGCACGTCCGGTTGCGGCGTCTGCGTCGAAGTCTCCTTCAACCGCGACACCAGCGTCGGCAGGTCCACGTGCTCCGTGCCCCAAAAAATGTCGCCCTGCCGGTTCACCGCGACCTCGATGCTTTTCGGCTGCGTCTGCAGCGGCTGTATCCGCTCATGCGGCAACTGCACCTGGATCGTGTGGGTCACCACCGGGATCGTGATCAGAAAGATGATCAGCAACACCAGCATCACGTCCACGAGCGGCGTCGTGTTGATTGCCGAGATGACCTCGTCGTTGTCGTCACCGCCAACACTGATTGCCATGACCGACTCCGTTTACGGCTGGAGCGCATGAAGCGCCCGCGATTGCTGCACTGCCTTCGCCGCGACATTGCCAGCCGCCCGTTTTCCGCCCGCGAGCAACACCGTGTGCAGTTCTGCGCCGAAGTTGCGCACGCGCTCCATCACGGCCTTGTTGCGACGCACGAGGAAGTTGTAGCCGAGCACGGCCGGCACGGCCACCGCCAGCCCGATTGCGGTCATGATCAGTGCCTCGCCGACCGGACCCGCGACCTTGTCGATCGACGCCTGCCCGGCGATGCCGATGGCCGTCAGCGCGTGATAGATGCCCCACACCGTACCAAACAGGCCGACGAATGGCGCGGTCGAACCCACCGTGCCGAGGAACGCGAGGCCGTCCTGCAGGCGATTCGACACGTTGGTGATCGAGCGCTCGATGTTCAGGTCGATCCAGGTATTGCGGTCGACCGAATCGAGCAGCGCGGTGTCGTGGTGCTCGCCTGCGTCGATCGCATTCTCGGCGATGAAACGGAACGGCGACGATTCATCGAGCTGGGCAGCGCCCAGGGCCAGCGACGGTGCATTCCAGACCTGTTCGTCGGCCGACTTCGCACGGCTGTTCGCGCGGGCCTGCTCGAGAAACTTGGTCACCATGATGTACCAGCTGCCGAGCGACATGATCACGAGCAGCGCAAGCACGAAACGGGCAACAAAGTCACCGTTTGCCCACAACGCACCCAGACCATACGGATTCTCGACGGTCGCCGACGATGCGGGCTCGGGCGGCGGCACGGCCTGGTCGGCCGCACTTGCCGCAGCGGGTGTCGTCGCTGCCAGAGCAGCGCCGGACGCTGCCTGAACCGGGGCGGATGCAGCCCCCGTCTGGGCAAACGCGGCCTGCGGTACAGCCAGCGTGCCCCCGACACCGGCAGTGATCATCAAACCTGCCGCGATTGCGGCGCGAATACGCTTATTCATAAGGACTCCATATGCGTCATTTGTCGATTCTGAAGCTGGCCAGATCAAACGGTTTCCCGTGAACCGCCTTAATTCAGGTTAAAGGAAAACGGTACCTGCACCCGCACCGACTGCCCCTGCGCAATGCAGTGGAAGCGCTTGACGGCCTTGAGCGCCGCACGATCGAGCACCGGATCAGCCGATTTCGCGACTCTCACGTTCGTGACGTGGCCGTCCGGATCCACCGTAAACTCGATCGTCAGATCGCCGGTGATGTTGTTGTCCTGCGCCTCCTGCGGATAAACGATCGACGAACGGATTTCATCCGAATTCGGGCAGACCACACCAATCTCGTGGTTCACCGGCTTGGCTTCCGCTACAGGCGCCGGCGCAGGTGGCGCCTCGTGCACGGGAGCAGTGGGTGCAGGAGCACTCTGGTGCGTAATGGTCGGTTGCGGAGGAGCCTGTACGTGCACTTCCGGCGGCGGTACGAACGGTGGCGGCGGCGGTGCAACGCGCGGCTTCGACACGATCTTTTCAACCACCTTCGGCGGCGGAGGCGGCGGTGGTGGCGGCTTCACCGGCACGATGATGCGGGTCTCGATCGGCTGCTGGACGATCTGGACGACCCGGGTCGCCAGGCCGTTCACGAGTGCCCATATCAGGACGACATGCAGGACGACGGCAATGGCGATACCACCAAAGCGACGTACAGGGTTGGTCTGCTTCCTGCCAAACTCACGCGGGCGACCAATAGCCGCGCGTTCGGATCGAGAGCCAGTTGGTCTCTCGTCCAGGTATGCGGCAGATGTATCGAGTGACGACATCGCGAATTTCACCAAAAATTTATGAAACGAACGGCCTCAATGCACTTTGGGGAATCCGTGCCGTTCGGCCAGCAGGGCCAGGATGCGTTTCGTGTCGGTCACGAAATGCTTGTCGCCCAGCGCCTGCGCGTCGTCGGGCACCGGGTGCTCGTCCCCGAGCACCAGCACCGGCAACCCCTGATGCGCGCCGTCGAGCGCGGCGATCACATCCGGTCTCGGCCGGGCAAACGGCACCCGTTTCACCTCGAGCCGTTCAGCCCGCGACGGATCAGCCGCCAGCAGCCCCTCGATCGGGATACCGTGGGGACAGACGAAGCGCTCGCCCGGGTGGGCGGGATCGGTAAATCCGGGTTCAAGCAACAGCAACAGATCTCGACTCATGGTCACCACCGTATTTCATTAAAGGTTGGATCAGACTGGACCCGGCTTCTGCCGCTCCATTCGACCTGGTTTCGTTAACTCACTTCGCATTCCTTTCGGTCAGGCCGCAACCGATTCCCGCTGGTCGACCGGACGCCAGCCGAGTGCCGGAGCGATGCGCGTGATGAAGTCCTCGATAATCTGCTGATAGTTCTCGAACGGCAGGTCGTAAGGCAATTCGAGGCGCAGTTCCCGCACCTGTCCGACAACGGGATCCGCCAGCAATCGCTCCACGATCTCGTCCGAGGTGCCGACAAGATCCGGCGCGAACAGCGTGCGTCGTTCACCCTGCGGCGCAAGCGTGCGCGCATGACGCCCTTCCGCAAAGGCCCGATAGCGTTCGCGGTCCCGGGAACTGGCGCCATCGGTCGGCACGATCACACGCCCGAGTGCGATACGGGGCGCCTGGGCTTCACTCCAGTTGGAGCGGTACAGATCCAGTTGCTGCAACTGGGCCTCGATATAACTGTCGGTTCCCTCGCCCGTGGTCAGATTGCCGATCAGCAGGTTAAAGCCGTTACGGCCCGCCCACTCGATCGATCGGCGTGAGCCGCCTCCATACCAGAGCCGACCCGTCAGCCCGGGCGCATAAGGGCTCACGCGCGGCCGGACCCGGCCCGCGGCCGATTCCACGAACGTGTCCTCGTTACCGAGCCAGTCGCCGGCGAGATTGCGGCGCAGGCGGGCAACACGCGCATGCGAGAAGTCGACGAGATCCGGATCGGTATCGAAAAAGCGCTCGCCCAGCAGTTCCCCATGATTCGGCGCACCCGCACTGAGCCCGACATTGAGCCGGCCCTTCGAGAGCACGTCCACGGTGGCGAGATCCTCCGCCAGCCGGAACGGATTCTCGTACCCCATCTGGATCACCGCCGTACCCAGTCCGATCCGCGTGGTGCGCTGGCTCGCCGCGGCAAGAAAGGTCGCTGCCGACGACACCGCACGCTCGAGATGGCGCTGCCGCACCCAGGCACTGTCGTAGCCGAGTATCTCTCCCGCGCGGAACAGTTCGAGTGTCCGCTCGAATCCCGCGCCTGCACCATCGTCGGGATAGTTCCCGGGTGTCAGGAAGGCAATATGATCAATACGCACGCTGCTCATTTTTCGTACCCTTCATCAATTTAGTACTACTGCACGGCTAGTTTGAGCGCCGCCGCTGCATTGTTTCCGCCCCGTTCGATCAGGAACCGCCTATGACAGCACCTTGGACAGGAACTCGCGCGTCCGCGGATGCGAAGGTGCCGCAAGCACGGCGGACGGCGGCCCCGCCTCGACGATGCGTCCGCCATCCATGAAGACGACCGTATCCGCCACCTCCCGCGCAAAGCCGATCTCATGCGTGACGATGATCAGCGTGGTTCCGGAACGCGCAAGCTGACGAATCACGTCGAGTACTTCATTGACGAGTTCAGGATCGAGCGCGGAAGTCGGCTCGTCGAACAGCAGCACCTGGGGCTTGAGCGCAAGTGCGCGCGCAATCGCCACGCGTTGCTGCTGCCCGCCCGACAGTTGACGGGGCCACGCATCGGCCTTGCCCGCCAACCCGACACGGGCGAGCAACGCGCGCGCTTCCTCTTCGGCCCGTGCACGTGGCAAACCAGCGGCTAGCGGCGCCTCGATGATGTTTTCGAGAACGGTCAGGTGCGGAAACAGGTTGAAGCTCTGGAACACCATGCCGACTTTTGCCCGACGCTTCAGGACATCCTTTTCCTTGAGTTCGTAGAGCGTGTGCCCTTCACGGCGATAACCGACGAGTTCGCCATCGATATCGATGAAGCCATCGTCGACCCGTTCGAGATGATTGACGGTGCGCAGCAGCGTCGACTTGCCGGAGCCAGACTGGCCCAGAATCACGGTCACGCTTCCGGACGGGACCAACAACGACACGTTATCGAGCACCTTCAGCGTTCCGAAGCTTTTCGATATGCGATGAATGCCGACGGCTGCCCCGATCCGCTGCTGCGCCCAGCCCGTTGCCTCTGCACCCGACACTCCCTTACGGTCAGCGCTGGAAATCAGTGTCTGGCGCGCGCGGCGACCTTTGCGAAGGAATATAGACAACGGCGACACGGCGACATGGTCACGGGTTGCGCCTCGTGCATAGTAGCGCTCGATATGCACCTGGATCGCAGACAATACAGTCAGAATGATCAGATACCAGACCGTCGCAACCATCAGCAACGGAATCACTTCCAGATTGCGGTGGTAAATGATCTGGACCGTGTAAAAGAGATCCGGCATCGCAAGGATATAGACAACCGCCGTTCCCTTTGCCAGGCCGATCACATCGTTGAACGCTGCGGGCAGGATCGCTCGCATTGCCTGCGGCAACACGATCCGCCAGGTTTGCCTGGCGCGCGGCAG
The DNA here is from genome assembly GCF_017104785.1 of Burkholderia sp. Ac-20353. Taxonomy (NCBI): domain Bacteria; kingdom Pseudomonadati; phylum Pseudomonadota; class Betaproteobacteria; order Burkholderiales; family Burkholderiaceae; genus Burkholderia; species Burkholderia sp. Ac-20353. The sequence continues at coordinate 31,760 of NZ_JAAGPL010000046.1, forward strand.
CCCGAGGGCGGCCGCTGCCTCGCGTTGCCCATGATCGACCGACAGAATCCCGCCGCGGATCGCCTCAGCTGCAAAGGCGGCCTGGGTCAGCGTGAGCCCCAGGATGGCCGCCATGAACGGCGTGATCAGGTCCGTGGTCGGGCCGTGCAGCAGCACGATGTCCGTGAACGGGATACCGAGCCTAACCGTGTCATACAGATAGCCAAGGTTGTTCAGCAACAGCAGCAGCACGATCGTCGGAATCGACCGGAACAGCCATATATAGGCCCATGAGCACGCAGACAACAGCGGCGAGCGTGAAAGCCGTGCCAGCGCGAGTGGAATGGCCAGCGCGAAGCCGAGAACCGCACCAAGCGCCGTCAGCAGCAAGGTCTGCCCCAGCCCTGCGAGTACGGCCTCCGAGAAAAACCACTGCGCAAAGACGTTCCAGCCCCAGTGCGGATTGTCGAGCGCCGAATAGAGCACGGCAACGATCAGTACGATCGCGACGATGGTGCCAATCGTCCTCGCCGGATATCGGGCGGCAACGATCCGGTAATGGGCATGGTCGGCGGCCGACGGTGCACCTTCAGGCACGAACCGCACGTTGCCGGCAATCGGGGAGATATCGTTCATCACGCTGCCTTCGCGCATGGCCGTTACACGCCAACAGTCTGCTCGACACCCGCCAGCGCTTCGACCGATGCGAGGCGCAACGCGTAATCCGCAACAGGGTTATCGATGACGAACTCCTCGATCCCGAAGCGCTCATGCAGCGCATCGAGTTCCCGGCGCACATCTTCCGGCGTCCCGGCGATCACCTGCGGATGCAGTTCATCGATCTGGTAGTCGGTGACCCCCACCTGGCGGGCAAACTCCGCCGCGGCCTCCGGGCTCTGCAGGTTGACGCTCTGTCCGTTACCGAGTCTCAGCTTGAAGATGCGCAGCGCGCCGACCTGACGTTTCGCGTCTTCCGCCGATTGCGCCGCCACCGCAAAGAGCGCCAGCAACGGCACATGCCCGGTAGCATTGCGATAGACGTCAATCGAACGTTCGATATTGGCGATATCACCGTTGAAGTGACCGGCGTAGCAGAATTGCCAGCCGTGCTGCGCAGCCAGTTCGGCGCTTTCCGGACTGCCGCCCAGCAGAATGCGCTGCGGCGATTCCGGTGGCGCGGGCAATGCGACAGCACCGGCGAGCGGATGATCGTCGGCGACCCCCTCTCCGAGAAACGCATCGAGCTCGGCGAGTTGACCGGCGAAATCCGGCTTCTTCGCCTTGTCGTGAAACCACTGCAGCGCTCGCGTCGTGAGCGGCAAGCCACCGGGCGCCTTGCCGACCCCGAGATCGACCCGGCCCGGAGCGAGCGAAGCGAGCACCCGGAACGATTCGGCAACCTTGAACGGGCTGTAGTGCTGAAGCATCACGCCGCCCGACCCCACGCGAATCCGCGAGGTATGCGCGAGCAGATGCGAGATGAGAATTTCCGGTGCCGAACTGGCAAGCCCCGGCGCACCATGGTGCTCTGCAATCCAGTAGCGCTTGTAGCCAAGTGCTTCGGCACGCTTTGCCAGCCTGATCGTGAAACTCAGCGCGTCATGCGCAGTCGCCCCGTCTGCGATCGGGCTTTTATCGAGAATCGAAAGGGAATATGACATGAGACTCAACCTTGAAGATAGGCAGACACACCGGATTCGGAAAACCGACGACGGATGCCGCTGAAGCAAAGTCAGGCACAGGACTTCAATTATGAAGAACCCGTGATGCATCCGTTGCGCTCATTTCTGCTATGAATATGAACCGCGAATCAGAACAGATAGCGCGCCCGAAGATAATAAAATCCGCCATTGATACCGATCGTGCTGCCACCGTCATACTGACTGCCTTCCAGCTGCGCTTCATACGGCAGCTTGTTCGGACGAACATCGAACAGGTTCTGCGCACCGGCGGCAATCTCGAACTTCTTGGTCACGTCATAGCGCACTTCGACATCCGTGATATACCGGGCGGCATTCTCGAAGTGAATGAACTGCGAGGTCGAAAACGCGTTCGGACCGACAATGAAGGTCTCCTCGTTCGACGTCTTTCCGTAGCGCGTTTCGTGCAGCGTGACCGCCCACTTGTCGAGACGCCAGGTGCCGCCGATGATGATCTTGTTCTTCGGCGTCGTGGTAGACAGCGACGCGATCTGTTGACCGTTCAGCGACGGCTTGCCGTTCGATCCATCTGCCACGTGCGTGACCGACGTGGTATTCAGGTTCACGCCGAGATCCCAGTCCACCTGACCATACCGACCGAAACTCGTGTGGTAGGTAGCCGCCAGGTCGATCCCTCGGGTCCGCGTATTGGCGCCGTTCGTGAAGTAACTCGCACTGACCGCCGACGCCGGCACCGATCCCGGAACCGTCAGCCCCGCGCCCTGCAGCGCGGCGATCGCCCCGGCACCCGATGCGGTTCCACCCAGAACGATCCGGTTGCGGATATTGATCTGGTACGCATCGATCGACACCTGCAGGTTACGAACGGGATTCAGCACCAGCCCGAAGTTGTAGCTGGTCGATTGTTCGGGCTTCAGTGCCTGGGCGCCGATCAGGCGCGCGCCCGGTGATGTCGTGGCCAGGATACCGCCCACCGATGCGGGCGAGGTGTTCACGCTGGTATAGGATTCCTCCGCCAGCGACGGTGCACGAAAGCCTGTACTCACGCTGCCGCGAACCGCAATGGCCGGCGAGAACTGATAACGGGTGGAGACCTTGCCGTTGGTGGTATCGCCGACGTCGTTGTAGTGCTCGTAACGACCGGCGAGATCCACCTGCCATTTCGGCGTCAGGTAGGTCGACAGATCGATATACGTACCGACCACGTTGCGCGACACATCGCTCGCACTCACCGGCGCCAGCCCCGGCAATGCGGCCGAGCCGCCATCGATCCACGAAGACTGATCGCCATCCCGGATCGTATAGGTTTCGCGACGTTGCTCGACGCCTACCGCGACGTTCAGCGGTGCCGGCAACAGCGGTACGTTGAACGCCCGCGACAGGTCGAGGTTGTTCGTCAGCTGCGTATTGCTGACGGTCGACAGATGGAACTTGCGCGGCGTATATCCTGTTGCTGCAAACAGCCCCGCATTGGCGGAATCACGCATTCCGAACACTTCGTAATCCCCGCCGTAGGTCGTGCTCAGATCCCATGCCCAGCCGAACAGATTCTTGCCCTTGATCCCGGCCGAGATCGAGTAATCGTTCTCGTTGATCGTTTCCACGGGTACGAACCCGTTCGGGTAGACTTTGGGAAGCACCGAAGGCGGACGAAAGTTCTGGTACGCCTCGCCGTTGCGGTGCGCATAAGTACCGAAGCCATACAGCTCCACGTCATCGCCGAGGTAATAGCCGGCATTGAACCCGACCGTCTCGCGCGAACTCGCCGGATCACCGAGGATCGGGTTGTAATAGCCTTGTCCCTGCGGGAACCGGCCGAAATAATCGTCCGGCCCGGTCCGGATCGTATGGTTCTGACGGTCAAATCCGGCACTCAGGTCGAGGAAACCCTTGTCGGCAATATTCAGGCCGATCGTCGCGGAATTGCTCGTCTTGAAACCGTCGCCGGAGTAGGTCTGCCCGTTGGTCGTGTCGAGTTCGCCACCGTGCGAGTTGCGCTTCAGGATAATGTTGATCACGCCGGCGATTGCATCGGAGCCGTACTGCGCGGAAGCACCGTCACGCAGCACCTCGATATGGTCGATCAGACCAACCGGGATGGTGTCGATGTCCGCACCTGTCGCCCCCTGATTCGAACCCGGATCGAGCGTGATGTTCGCGGTCGTATGGCGGCGCTTGCCGTTCACCAGTACCAGCACATGGTCAGGCGTGAGGCCATGCAACGACAGCGTGTCGGTCAGCACGCCGGTATCGCCCGAATATGTGGTCTTGGTAATCGACGGCGACAATGTCACCAGCGCATCGCGCAGATTGGCCTGCCCCGTCGCACGCAGTTGCTCACCCGTCACCACATCGATCGGCGTCAGGCTTTTGCTCGCACGGGTTTCCGTGCGCGAACCCGTGACCACAACGCGGTCCTGAACCCTCACCGAACCCTCCGGCGCCCCCTCCGTCGCTTGTCGAGCTGGCGATGCAGGCACCGCCGAACTGCTCGCGGGCGTCGCCGCGGCAGCAGCGCCGTCGCTCCCTTCCTGTGCCCAAGCCGCTCCATGGAATACGCCTGCTGCGACCGCAACCGATATCACTGTCCTGCGCGTTTTCAGCGAAACCCCTTCACCCCGCGTGTGCTGCATGATTTCTCCGCTCGTTATCAATGGCTGGCCATCCGGAAGATGGCCATACTATTCGCAGTACGTATTGTTTTATGGAAATGGACCCGTGCTCTGGCCCATCTCCAACCAGTCAAGCCAAATCAGAGATCCGGCAGCCCCGGAGGATTGGTCGAGGCCTTGTCGATTGCCTCGCTGCCGAGATTCCAGCGGTCCAGCACCTGGCGGTACTTGCCGTTCTGGATCAGGTCATTGATCACGTAGGTAATGGGGGTAGCGAACCCGCTGCCCTTGCGGGTCGTGACGGCCAATTCGGCCGTACGGGGCCAACCGCCGCTGACCGTGCCGACCGACTTGATCTTCGCGCCCTGGCTCACCTGATAAGCAAGGGCAGTATTGACACTGAAAATCGCATCGGCACGACCCGACACCAAGGCCAGCATCCGCACCGACGGGTCGTCGTAATACTGCACGTGGATCGGCTTCAGGCCATGCGCGACATTGTCCTTGTCCCACGCCAGCAGAATCTTTTCCTGGTTGGTTCCGGAGTCGCCAATGACGCGCAGCCCCGCGATGTCCTTCGGCTCGCGAATCTGCTTGATCGAGCTGCTCTGTGCGACGTAAAAACCCAGCACGTCGCGCCGGTAGGTCGAGAAGTCGAACTTCTGCTTGCGCGCCTCGGTCACGGTCACATTCGACAGCACCGCGTCCACCTTGCCGGACGCGACGGCAAGCGGCCAGTCCTCCCAGGCAAGCGGAACGAGCTTGAGCGTCAGGCCGAGTTCATCCGCAACCAGCTGCGCGAGATCCGGATCAGCCCCGACAACCGTCTTCGCATCCGTCGCGTACGTACTGATCGGCGGATTTGCCACCGCAATACCGACCGTCAGCACACCCTTTTCGACAAACCGGAAATTCCCGGGAATCAACTTGATCGCCGCTGCATCCGGCGTAGCACGGGGTCGGTCGTGCTGATCGGGGCTCAGGTTCAATGACGTCGCTGATTGCGCAATGCCTGCGACTCCGATCGCCACCACGGCAAACGTCCCTGCCAATACCAGATTGATCCTGCGACGACGATTCATCTCGTGATACCCCGAAAAAGTGTTCATCCGATCGTTGTGCCCCGAACGAGCGACCAAGCGACCGATCCGGTTTCAAATAGTGCCGGACAACCATTCACGCGAGAACCAAGTATTTTCCAGATCGTTATTCCCGCAAACCTTAAACAATGAGGATTACATATTGTAAAAATCACGATACGGGATGCCGTGCTCGCCTGCGTATCCAGTCGATACATGCCGCCGCCAATGCGCCGCCGACCAGCGGCAATACGAGCATCAACACATCGGCGAACGCTTCCCGGTATGCGTCCAGCGTCGCCGACGACGATGCTTTCGCGAGGAAAACACCGATCCCCCAGGACATCCCGATCGAACAGGCGAGGCGCTGCGACAACTGCAGAAACCCTGCGGCAAGTCCGCGCCCTTCGTCCTGCCCGATCTCGGCAAGCGTCATCGCCTGATTCGGCGCATGAATCAGGCCGCCCGCAAGCCCCTGCAACAATCCGATCACCGGATAGGAAAGCACGATCCAGCGAGCCGGAAAATATGCAATCGCCATGCCCTGCGCGGCTACAGCGGTCGCATAGATGCCGATTGCGATCGCAATTCCGGCACGACCGAATCGCCCGACGAAACGCCAGCTCCACGCGGCCGATACGACCGAGCCGATCGCTGACGAAATCGACAGTGCGGCAAAAAGCAAAGGGCTGACCTGCAAGCCATCGAGAAAGAACAATGCACTGACCATCCCCAGCGTTACGCCCGCCGCGAACTGGCACATCGCAACGAACGTCCCCAGCACATACTCGCGCGAACGGATCAAGCCGCGTGCCAGGATTGGCGTGCCGCCGCGACGCCGGTACCAGGTTTCCCAGACGGCAAATAGCGGCAACCCGGCAATCGCCACGACGACGCATGTGCTCTGTCGTGGCAACCCGGCGCCCCCGACCAGGGTCGCGAGCATGAGCGCCAGCGCTATGGTGGATAGCAGGATCAACCCGCCCAGGTCGATCGAGAATCGGGCATGCGATAGCCGGTTGCGCGGCAAATGCCGTAGTGCCAGATAAAACACGGCAATGCCAAACGGGGCGTTGACCAGGAACAGTAATCGCCAACCGATATCGGGCGGTGTGGAGGCAAGAACCAGCCCGCCGAGAATCGGCCCGACGAGCCCCGCCAGTCCGCCTGCCGACGCATAGCGTCCGAGTGCCCTGGCTTGCGCCGTCCCCTTGAACAGATCCTGGACCAAGCCGAATATCTGCGTATTGATGATCCCCGCGCCGAGCCCCTGCAGCACGCGCGCGACAATCACCGTCTGCGCACCACCTGCCAGCCCGCCCAGCACGCTGAAGCCCGTAAACATCGCGAGCCCGATGAGAAACAGCAGGCGTCGCCCGATTGCGTCGCCAAGGCGACCGGCAGGAACGAGCGCAACACCAAACGCGATCGAATAAATCGATGTGATCAGCTGGATCTCGGATGTCGACGCATGCAGCCCATCCCTCAGCCTCGGCACCGCAAGTGTGAAGATCGCCTGATCCAGCAGCGTGGTGAAGCCCATCGCGACGCAGATGCCCAGCACGATGTTCGCATTGACGTTCGCGTCATCGGGGAGATCGCGGGCGTCTCGCCGTCGAGCTCGCGTTTCGATCGAGCCCGAAGGTCGCGCCTCGGCAATTGGCCCTGCAACATCATCCAGTGCTGATTCGCGCACTACCTCGCGAGTCATCGGCTCAATCCCGACCGCTCGAATGCGCAAGCGGAACGGGCAGCAGGTATTTTTCGAACAGCACGCCGGGAGGCTGGTCTTCACCAAAATCATGCGACGACAGCAGCGTGTAGCCCGAAGACTGGTAAAGCCCTACCGCTTCAGGCTGACGTGGCCCGGTTCCCAGATGGATGCGTGTGTAGCCTTGCCGTGCGGCCTGCGCTTCGAGCTCGGCCAACACGCGCCGCGCGAGGCCTTGACGACGATGCGCGCGACTGGCCCAGATGCGCTTGAATTCGGCCGTGCCGGGCGTGTGATGACGCATGAAGGCGCCACCTGCGATGGCCACCCCGTCTCTCAACAGAAGCAGAAACGCACCCTGCGGCGGGGAAAAGGCCTCGGCCGGATAGCGTACAAGCTCCTTGCCAAGCTCTTCTTCCGGAATATAAGCGGCGTACCGGCTGCTGTATTCGTATTTCAGCTCATCGAACAGAGGCTGAGCCAGCGGGTCCTTCGCTGATACATAGACAAAACGATCGCCACGCTCCGGCGAAGGTGCGACTTCAGACATCAACCGCCTCCTCATGAACCTTGATCTAAATTCAGAGACGGCAGTTTCGATCAAGTACGGTAGACATCTGAATTCAACGTGGCTACCCGCGACTTATCCCGCCGTATGAAACCACGATTATGAAAATTCACGAGTAGCGCTGCCACCAACAAATACGCAGAACAATATGAGCATTCCGGATAAGGGAAGCGCTGCATGACGCGCATCCCGCCTACTCCCCCACCGCCTCGGCCTCGCACGCGTCGACACCGGGCTCCGCGACACGCGCCCCGCGCCGCCTGCGCTGCCCGAGCGACACGACGATCCGGAACGCAACCGGCGCAAACACGAGCCCGAACACGGTCGCCGTCAGCACGCCGCCGAACGCGCCCGTGCCGATCGAGCGCCGGCTCTCGGCGCCCGCTCCCGTTGCGAGCACGAGCGGGACGACGCCCAGCAGGAACGCCATCGACGTCATCACGATCGGGCGCAAGCGCGCGGCTGCCGCGTCGACGACCGCCTGCCTCGGCGCGACGCCGTGCCGGACCCGGTCGCGCGCGAACTGCACGATCAGGATCGCGTTCTTCGCGGACAGCCCGATCACCGTGATCATCCCGACCTTGAAATAGATATCGTTCGGCATCCCGCGCAGCAGCGCGGCCGCAACCGCGCCGATCACGCCGAGCGGCACGATCGTCAGCACCGAAAGCGGAACCGTCCAGCTCTCGTACAGCGCGGCGAGCGCCATGAACACCGCGAGCACCGACAGCCCGACGAGCAGCGGTGTCTGCCGCGCGGTGGCCTGCTCCTCGCGTGCGGCATCGACCCAGTCATAGCCGACGCCGACCGGCAGCGTCGCCGCGAGTCGCTCGAGCTCGGCCATCGCCGCGCCCGAACTGTAGCCGCTCGCCGCCCGCCCCGTAATGTCGAGCGACGGGTAGCCGTTGTAGCGGCTCAGCATCACGGGGCCGGTCGTCCAGTGCGGCGCGGCGAGCGCCGACAGCGGCACCATGTCGCCAGTCCGGTTCGGCACCATCAGCGTCATCAGCTGCGCATCGGTCGCGCGCGCGGCCGGATCCGCTTCGACGATCACGCGGCGCATCCGGCCCGACGCCGGGAAATCGTCCACGTAGATCGAACCGAACGTGCCGCCGAGCAGGCCTGCGATCCGCTCGAACGGCACGCCGAGCGCGTAGGCCTTCGCGCGGTCGACGTCGAGTTCGATGCGCGGGCCGTCCGGCAGGTCTTCGGAATGCACGGACGCGAGCGCGGGGTCCGCCTTCGCGCGCTCGGCCAGCGCGTCGCGCGCCGCGCGCAGCGCCGCCATTCCGACGCCGCCGCGGTCTTCGAGCCGGAACGTGAAGCCGTCCGCGTGCCCGATGCCGCGCACCGACGGCGGCAGCGACACGTCGACCTCGCCGTCGAGGATCGTGCCGAACGCCGCGTTGAGCCGGTCGCGCAACGCGATCGCGTCGACGTCGCGCTTCGCCCAGTCCCGCAACTCGACGAACGCCATTCCGACGTTCTGCCCGCTGCCGGCAAAGCTCCAGCCGATCACGCTCGTCACGTTCGCGACCGCCGGTTCGGCGCGCAGCACGGCCTCGACGCGCTCGACGACGGCAAGCGTGCGCGTCTGCGTGGCGCCGGCCGGCAACTGGATCATCACCTGCAGCTCACCCTGGTCCTCCACCGGCAGGAAGCCGCCGGGCATCGTCCAGTACAGCAACCCGCACGCGGCCACGAGCGCGATGTAGACGGCAACGGCGATCCCGACGCGCCGCACCGCACGCACGACGATGCGCCGATAGCCGGCCTCGGCGCGCGCGAAGGTTGCGGCAAAGGCCGCCGAGAAGGTCGCCGTGAAGCGCGCCGACAGCCGCGCGCCGAAACCCGTGCGATCGCGCCGCCGGCCGCGCTTGCCTGCGTTCGCGTCGTGCGCATCGTGTGCCAACGGCTTCAGCAGATTCGCACACAGCGCGGGCGTCAGCGACAGCGCCATGAACGACGACACGAGCATCGACGCGATCATCGACACCGCGAACTGCCGGTAGATTCCGCCGACGCTGCCCGGAAAGAACGCCATCGGCACGAACACCGCCGTCAGCACCGCGGTGACGCCGACGATCGCACCGCCGATCCGCCCCATCGCGCGGCGCGTCGCGTCGCGCGGCGACGCGTGCTCCTCTTCCATCGCGCGATGCACGCTCTCGACGACGACGATCGCGTCGTCGACCAGGATGCCGATCGCGAGCACCAGCCCGAACATCGTGAACACGTTGATCGACAGCCCGAATGCCCACATCGCGACGAACGCGCCCATCAGCGTCACCGGAATCACGACCGTCGGCACGAGCGTATACCGCAGGTCGCGCAGGAACAGCCACATCACGCAGAACACCAGCACGACGGCCTCGACGAGCGTCAGCACGACTTCCCGGATCGCGAGCGTCACGAAATGCGCACCGTCGAACGGGATCTCGATGCGAACGCCGGGCGGCAGCGCTTTCGACAGCTCGGCGACGCGCGCGCGGATCGCATTCGACGTTTCGAGCGCGTTGCCGCGCGGGCCGAGCTGGATGCCGACGGTCGCCGCGGGCTTGCCGTTGAGTCGCGAGTAGAACGAATAATCGTCGCGACCGATCTCGACCCGCGCGACGTCGGCCACGCGCACCGTGGAGCCGTCCGGCTTCGACTTGAGCACGATCTGCCCGAACTCGCCAGGCGACGCGAGCTGTCCCTTGACGATTACCGATGCCGTCAGTTGCTGGCCGCTCGCGAACGGCGCGTCGCCGACCGCGCCGGCCGTCACCGTCGCGTTCTGCGTGCCGATCGCCGCGATCACGTCGTCGGCGCCGAGTGCATACTCGCGAAGCTTCACAGGATCGAGCCAGACCCGCAGCGCCTCGCCGGCATCCCACAGCTCGGCCGAGCCGACACCGGGCGCCCGCTTGAGCTCGCGCAGCAGATAGCGGTTCAGGTATTCGCCGAGCTGCGCGGAATCGCGCGTGCCGTCGGCAGACGTCAATGTGACGAGCATCAGGAACGTGTTCGCGGCCTTGAACACGCTGATCCCCTGCTGCACGACCTGCTGCGGCAGCCGCGGTTCGACCTGCTTCAGGCGGTTCTGCACGTCGACCACCGCGAGGTCCGGATCGGTGCCCGGCGAGAACGTCACGTCGATCTCGAGGTTGCCGTGGCCGTCGCTGCTGGTCTCGTAGTAGAGCAGTCCGTCGGCGCCGTCGAGACTCTCTTCGATGATGCTGCCGACGTTGCCGTCGACCGTTTCGGTCGACGCGCCCGGATACGTCGCGGTGATCACGACGCGCGGCGGCGCGAGGCGCGGATACTGCGAAATCGGCAGTTGCGGGATCGCGAGCACGCCCGCGACGACGATCGCGAGCGCGACGATCCATGCAAACACCGGACGGTCGATGAAGAACGACGGCATCGGCGCGCTACCCGGCCCGCTCCGGCGTCAGAATCGACGACGCGAGCAGCGCCCGTGTATACGGATGGGACGGCGCATTCAGCACGTCGAGCGTGTCGCCCTCCTCGACCACGCGCCCCGCCTTCATCACGATCACGCGGTGCGCCATCGCGCGCATCACCGCGAGATCATGCGTAATGAACAGGTAGCTCAGCTGGTACTTCTTCTGCAGATTCGTCAGCAGGCTCAGCACCTGTTGCTGAATCGACACGTCGAGCGCACTGGTCGGCTCGTCCAGCACCAGCAGTTCCGGCTCGACCGCCAGCGCGCGCGCGATCGCGATCCGCTGCCGCTGACCGCCGGAGAATTCGTGCGGATACCGCAGCATCGCTTCCGCCGGCAAGCCGACCTCGTTCAGCAACGCGGCAATCCGCGCGCGCCGCGCGTCGTGGGCCATTTGTGGCTGGTGCACGGCCAGCCCCTCGCCGACGATCTGCTCCACCGTCATGCGCGGCGACAGCGAGCCGAACGGATCCTGGAACACCACCTGCATCCGGCCGTAGAGCGTGCGCCGGCCGCGCGCCGTGCGCAGCGACGCGAGCGGCAGCCCGTCGATGTCGATCCCGCCCGCCGCCGGCCGCTGCAGCCCGAGCACGGCGGACGCCAGCGTCGATTTCCCCGATCCCGATTCGCCGACGATGCCGAGCGTCTCGCCGCGCCGCAGGCTCAGCTTCACGTCGTGTACTGCGCGGAACGCGGTGGATCCGAACACCGCGCGCCACCCCTTCGCGGGCATCTGGTAGTCGACGGCGAGATCCTTCACGTCGAGCAGGCGCGCCGCATCGGCCGCGACGGGCCCGATCGCCCGCCGCGGCGCGCTGTCCAGCAGCCGTTGCGTGTACGGATGCTGCGGATTCGCAAACAGCGCGTCGGTCGTATTCGTCTCCACCAGCACGCCGTGCTGCATCACCGCGACCCGCTGCGCGAAGCGCCGCACGAGGTTCAGGTCGTGCGTGATCAGCATCACGGCCATCCCGCGTGCGGCGGCTTCCTGCTCCTGCAGTTCGATCAGCAGGTCCACGATCTGCTGCCGGACCGTCACGTCGAGCGCCGTGGTCGGCTCGTCCGCCAGCAGCAGCCGCGGCCGGCATGCGAGCGCCATCGCGATCATCGCCCGCTGCCGCTGCCCGCCCGACAACTGGTGCGGGTAACTGTCGATCCGCCGCTCCGGCTCCGGAATCCCGGTGCGGCGCAGCAGCTCGATGCCGCGCTCGCGCGCGTCCGACTGCCGCAACCCTTCGTGCAGCCGCAGGCTTTCCGCGATCTGCCGGCCTACCGTGTACAGCGGATTCAGCGCGGTCATCGGCTCCTGGAACACCATCGCGATGTCCGCGCCGCGGATCCCGCGCATCTGCTGCTCCGTCTTCGCGAGCAGGTCGTCGCCGTCGAACAGGATGCGGCCGGTGAGCGTCGCGTGCCGCACCAGCCGCAGGATCGACAGCGCCGTCACGCTCTTGCCCGACCCCGACTCGCCGACAAGCGCGACCCGCTCGCCTCGGCCGATCGACAGGCTGAGGTCCTGCACGGCCATCTTCGTGCCAAAGTGCACCGAGAACCGCTCGATCTCCAGCAACGCGTTCGCCATCACTGTTCCCCACCGTAAGCCGAACCGCGCGCGCGCGTGTCGAGCGCATTGCGCAGCGCATCACCCATGAATGTCAGCAGCAGCAGCGTCGCCACCAGCACCGCGAACGCCGAAATCGAGATCCACCACGCATCGAGGTTGTTCTTGCCCTCCTGCAGCAATTCGCCGAGGCTCGGCGTCGGCGGCTGCACGCCGAGGCCGAGGAAGTCCAGGCTCGTCAGCGACAGGATCGCCGCGCTCATCCGGAACGGCAGGAACGTGATCACGGGCGTCAGGCTGTTCGGCAGCACATGCCGCCACATGATCTGCCAGTTCGAGAGCCCCATCGTACGGGCCGCCTTCACGTAGTCGAGCGCGCGGTTGCGCAGGAACTCCGCACGCACGTAGTCGGACAGCGCGAGCCAGCCGAACATCGACAGCAGGATGAACAGCAGCCACAGCGACGGCTCGAAGATCGATGCGAAGATGATCAGCAGGTACAGGTCGGGCAACGCGCTCCAGACCTCGATCAGCCGCTGCCCGATCAGGTCCGTGCGGCCGCCGTAGAAGCCCTGCACGGCGCCCGCCAGCACCCCGAGCGCGACACCCGACACCGTCAGCGCGAACGCCATCAGCACCGACAGCCGGAATCCGTACAGCAGCCGCGACAGCACGTCGCGGCCGAACTGGTCGGTGCCGAGCCAGTTGCTCGCCGACGGCGGCGCCGGATACGGGCGCGACGCGAAGTAGTCGATCGTGTCGTAGCGGTAGCGGTTCGGCGGATAGATCGCGAAGTTGCCGTTCGCTTCGAGCTTCGCGCGGATATACGGATCGAGGTAGTTGGATTTCGCCGGGAAGTCGCCGCCGAACTGCGTTTCCGGGTAGTCCGTTACGATCGGGAAGAAGTAATGCCCCGCGTAGCGCACCATCAGTGGCCGATCGTTCGACAGCACGCCGGCGCACAGGCTGATCGCGAACAGCGCCGCGAAAATCACGAGGCTCCAGTAGCCGAGCCGTTGCGCGCGAAACCTCAGCCACGTGCGCCGCCAAGGCGACGGCGACGCCGCGCACGCGACGCTCGCGGGATCAGTGGTCCAGGCGGTTGAACTGGATGCGGGGGTCGACGAGGACATAGCAGACGTCAGCGATGAGTTTGGTCAGGAGGCCGATCAGCGTGAACAGGAACAGCGAGCCGAGCACGACCGGGTAGTCGCGGCGGATCACCGAGTCATACGACAGCTGTCCCATGCCATCGAGCGAAAACAGCGTCTCGATCAGCAGGTTGCCGTTCAGGAACGCGCCGACGAACGCAGCCGGCAGCCCCGTGAGCAGCGGGATCGCCGCGTTGCGCAGCACGTGTTTCCACAGCACGTCGCGCTCCGGCGCACCCTTCGCGCGCGCGGTCAGCACGTATTGGCGACCGATCTCTTCGAGGAAGGTGTTCTTCGTCAGGATCGTGACGATCGCGAAATTGCCGACGACCGACGCCGTCACCGGCATCGCGACGTGCCACAGGTAGTCGAGCACCTTGCCGACGAGCGTCAGCTCGTCGAAGTTGTCCGAGGTCAGGCCGCGCATCGGAAACACCTGCCAGAACGTGCCGCCGCCGAACAGCATCAGCAGCAGCACGCCCAGCACGAAGCCGGGAATCGCGTAGCCGGCCAGCACCAGCACGCTCGTGGTGGTGTCGAACCGCGAGCCGTTGCGCACCGCCTTCGCGATGCCGAGCGGCACCGACACGAGATACGTCAGGATCACCGTCCACAAGCCGAGCGTGATCGACACCGGCAGCTTCGAACGAATCACGTCCCACACGCTCCGGTGCGCGTAATACGATTGCCCGAGGTCGAAGCTCGCATAGCTCTTCAGCATCAACACGTAGCGCGCGAGCGGCGGCTTGTCGAAGCCGAACTGCTTCCTGATCTGCTCGATCTGCTGCGGATCGACGCCCTGACTGCCGTGATAGCCGCCACCGCCACCGCTCGCCTCGCCGCCGCGCGATCCGCCGTGGCGCAACTGCATCAACACTTGCTCGACCGGCCCGCCCGGCACGAACTGCGTGACCACGAACGTGATCGTCACGACGCCGATCAGCGTCGGGATCATCAGCAACAGGCGTCTGAGAATATAAGCCAGCATCGCGCCTCCCCGTCATGCGCCCGGACCGGGCTTCTGTGCCGGCCCGCCGCCGGCCGCTCGCTTCACGTACCAGTAGTTCACGATCCAGTCCTCGTATAGATAGGAGTCCGGCACGATCGCCGGATGGCCGAGCGTCGCCTTGTACGCAATGCGTGCGTTCGGCAGGTAGTACTCCGGCACGAGCACGTACAGGTTGATCAGTACGCGGTCGAGCGCGTGCGTGGCCGTCTCGAGATCGTCGAGCGTGTCGGCCGAAAGCGCCGCCCGGATCAGCGCGTCGACCGCCTTCGACTGCACGCCCGGATAGTTCTCCGAGCCCGGCTGCGACGCCGCCGCGCTGCCGAAGCGGCGCGTCAGCTCGGCGCCGGGAATCGTCACGGGCGGATAGATGAACGTCGTCATGTCGTACTGGAAGCTGTCGAGGCGCTTCTGGTACAACGCGCTGTCGATCTCGTGCATGGTTGCCTGGATGCCGAGCGTCGCGAGCGCCTGGATGTATGGCAGGATCAGGCGATCCATGCCCGGCTGGTCGTCGATGATCTCGATCGTCATCGGAGTGCCGTTCGCGTCGCGCAGCGCGTCGTCGCGATAGTGCCAGCCCGCTTGCGCGAGCAGGTCGCGGGCCGCCTTCAGGTTGTCGCGCAGCGAGCCGGGCGGCACCGTCGACGGCTGCCGGACCATCGGGCCGAACACTTCGGCAGGCAGCATGGACCGGTACGGCTCGAGCAGCGCGAGCTCCTTTTCGCTCGGCATCCCTGACGCCGCGAACGGGCTCGCGTCCCAGAAGCTGTTGGTGCGGCGATACTGACCGTAAAACATCATCCGGTTCATCCAGTCGTAATCGAACGCCAGCGCGAGCGCATGCCGCACGCGCACGTCCGCGAACATCGGCTTGCGCAGGTTCATCAGTAAGCCCTGCATCTGCGCGGGGCCGTCCGGGAATTCGCCCTTCTTCAGCATCCCGTTGCGGAAATTCTTGCCGACGTACTTGCGCGCCCATTGGGTCGAGCTGTACTCCATCCGCGCGTCGACGTCGCCGGCCTTGAACGCTTCGAGCTCGGTGTACTGGTCCAGATACAGCTTGAACGACACGCGCGCGAACCGGAACATCCCGCGTCGGGACGGCAGGTGCGCGGCCCAGTAGTGCGGATTGCGCACGTAGGCGATCTGCCTGTCGTTCCTGCGCTGCTCGATCAGGTATGGTCCGCTCGCGATCGGCGGCACGTTCGCGATCTGGTCGAACGGCGGCCGCGTACCATCCGGGCGTCGTCCCCACTTCGGCGAGAATACGGGCAGGTCGCCCGCGATCAGCGCGGCGTCACGCTCCGGGCGCTTGAATTCGAAGCGGATCGTATGGTCGTCGACGACCACCGCGCGCCGGATGACCGAAAACTGCGCGTTGAAGAGCGGCGATGCCTGCGGGCTCGTCAGCGTGTCGAACGAATACTTGACGTCGGCCGCGGTGATCGGGTCGCCGTTCGAAAAGCGCGCGGCGGGATTGACGTGGAACGTCGCGGAATTCCTGTCGGGCGCCACCGTGACGTCGTCCGCGATCAGCGCGTATTCGGACGCGAGTTCGTCCCAGCTGCGCTGCATCAACGTATCGAACATCAGGTTCTGGATGTCCGGCGCGGGCGATCCGCGCACGAGAAACGGATTGAGCGAGTCGTAGCTCTGCGCCTCGTTGTAGTTTTCGAAGTTGAGCGTGCCGTCGTCCGGCGCGTCCGCGTCGGCATAGGCGAAATGCGTGAAATCTGCCGGATACTTCGGCTGACCGTACTGCGCGATCGCCGCCGCCGCGAACGCCACGCGCGGCGCCGCGATACAGGCAGCGAGCGCGGCGCACACGAGCACCGCCATCCGCACGCCTTTCCGCACGCCGTTCCGCACGATCATCAGCCCCTGCCGTATCGGGCCGGTCCTGCCCGACCTGCGCCATCTGAACACGCTCATCGTTCGCCTGCTTGCAATCGCTGCGGTCGTGACCCGCGCGAGGTGAATTCGGGTTGCCGGACGCACACTGCCGGTCCGCCGCGCTTCGGCCGCGCTTTGGCCGGTCTCGTCCCGCTTGCCGCGGAATGTTTCGATGCTACTGCATGCCACGACGCTGCCAGGCAAAAAAGAGGCCGCTCCCAAGGGGTGGGTATCACAGGGATGTGGAGCGGCCCGTCGAAAGCCTGTCAGGTCTGCACGATCACAGTCAGAACTTGTACGTCGCACCGACCTGCGCGAAACGGCCGATATACGTGTACAGCGACGTGTCGTAGCCGCTCTGGCTCAGCGTACCGTTCGCGAAGAGCGGGTCGAACGGCGGCGTGCGGTTGAAGATGTTGTCGATGCCGCCGTAGATCGTCCAGTTCTTGAAGCCCGTGTAGGTCATCATCAGGTTGAACTGGCTGTACGAACCCACCTTGGCCGGCGCCGCCATCAGGTTCTGCGCATACGGGCCCGTGAACTGCCACGTCAGCGCCGTATCGAAGCCGTGGTAGTTCCAGTCCAGCGTCGTATTGCCGCGCCAGCGCGGGAAGCTGCCGCCGAACGGCTGCGTGATCGTGAAGTTGTTGCCCGCGCCGTTGACCGGTGCCGCACCCGGGAAGCCGATCTTGTAGTCCTTGATGTACGCCCAGTCGCCCGACAGCGTGAACGTGCCCGCGCCCTTCACCGGCACCGACTGACGGAACGTCGTTTCAAAGCCGTTCGTATCGAGGTAGCCGAGGTTCTGGTACGGGATCACCTTGTACAACAGCTGCCCCGTCACCGGGTCGGTCGCGATCTGCGACGGCTTGCCCTGGCCGATCACGTTGTCGATGCGGATCTTGTACCAGTCGAAGCCGAAGTCCGTGTAGCGGCTCGGCGACAGCTGGAAGCCGATGTTCAGGTTGCGCGTGCGCTCGGGCGCGAGATTCGGGTTGCCGACGGTGATCGACGTGTAGTTCTGGCCGGTGGCCGGGTCGATCTGGATGCCGAGCGTCTGCGACTTGCTGTCCTCGACGAACGTCGGCGCGCGGAAGCCGCGGTTATACGACGTATACAGCGTGAGGGCCTGGATCGGCTGGTAGCGCAACGCGAAGCGCGGCGAGAATGCACCGCCCACGTCCGTGTAGTGGTCGTAGCGGCCCGACTGGCTGAACGTCAGGTTCTGCAGGATCGGGATGTTGATCTGGTAGTAGATCGCCGCGACATTGCGCTGGCCGTCCACCGTCTCCAGGTTCGGCGTGACGACGGTGCCCTGCATGTATTCCGAACCCGGCGTGAGCATTTCGCTCTGGTGCGTGAACTGCGCACCGAGGCCGAAGCCGACATCACCCGTCGGCAGGTGGAACAGCGTCGGCGTCGACAGCGTCGCGTCGATCGTGTCGAGCTTCGAGATGCCGAGGGTGTTCGCCTCCTGGTACAGGCCGTTGAACGCATTCGGCGTGGCGCTCGGGTTCGCGAAGTTCAGCGTGCCGTTCTGGTAGATGTTGTTCAGCACGTTCACGTTGAGCTGGTTCGTGAACACGTTCGACACCGTGCTCTGCGAATGGCTGACGGACGTTGCCCAGTCCCAGTCGCCGTTCGGCAGCGTGAACGAGCCTTTCACGCCGGTGGCCGCGCGCCAGTAATTGGCCCACGTCTTCTGCGCGACCGTATTCGGGAACGCGTAGGTCAGCGGCGTCGCCGCGCCTGTCGTGTTGTACGGGTTCGACACCGGCACGACCGTGTTGAACGGCGACAGCAGTTGCGTCTGCGGATTCCAGATGAGTGCCGGGTTCTGCGGGTTGCCAATGACGTTGTTCCACAGGCCGTCGTTGGTCGTGGTGGTGTTGTAGCTCTCGAGGAAATCCGCGAACGCCGTCGTCGTGTCGTTGATCTTGAAGTCGCCATGCAGCTTCGCGTTCAGGCGCTCGGTCATCGGCAGGATCGACGTGCTTTCCGCCGTGTTGTACGAGCAGACCGTGCCCGGCAGGCCGGCCGACAGCGAGTTCGGTGCGGCCGGGCGGACCGCCCCGCCAAACGGGCAGCCGCCGTTCAGCGCCTGGGCGCTGCCGTTGGCCAGGTTCCAGTACGACGGTGCGAGCAGCGAGAAACCGCCCGGCCTGGCCGTGAAGTCCTGGTCGCGGGTCGAATCGCGATCGGCCAGCGTGAAGCCGTTGGACTTGTAGTAGCTGGCCGCCACCGTGACGTTGAAGCGATCGGCGTTCAGGTCGCCGAAGCCGCCGAGCACGCCGAACTTGGTCGTGCCATCGCCGTTGCCCGCGTTGATCGCGCTGCCGATGCTGCCGTCGAGCTGCAGGCCGCGGAAGTTGTGCTTCGTGATGATGTTCACCACGCCGCCGATCGCGTCCGAGCCGTATTGCGACACCGCACCGGTCTTCACGATCTCGATGCGCTCGATCGCGTTGAGCGGCAACGTATTGAGGTCGAAGAACGAGTCGACGCTGTTCGAGAAGAACGCGAACGGCGCGACGCGCTGTCCGTCGACCATCACCAGCGTGTACTTTTCGGAGAGGCCGCGCAACGCGATGCCGGCCGCGCCGGCCGCGAAGTTGCCCGACTGGCCTTCGCCCCAGCTGTTCGCCGAGTTTGCCGCGGCATCGCGCAGGAAGTCGGCCACGGTCACCGCGCCGCTGCTCGTGATTTCCTTCGGCGTGATCGTCTGCACCTGGTTGAAGCCGACCTTGTCGGACTGCCGGATCAGCGAACCCGTCACTTCGAATCGCTTGATCTGCGCGACCTTGCCCTGCCCGTCCGCCGCCGGCACGGCAGTCGCCTTCTCGCCCGCGGGCGCTGCCGCGCCGGGTGCGGCGTCGGGCGCCGCGGCATTTGCGCCGGCTGTCCCGCCTGCTGTCGCGCCCG
>NZ_JAAGPL010000005.1:0-152741 GCF_017104785.1 Burkholderia sp. Ac-20353
GCCTTCACCGCTTGCTGACGCATCGCCTGCAAGGTCGCGTGATCCAGTTTCCGGCCGTCCGATGTGCGTTTCGATTTCATTCGTCCATTGTCTCATGACAATGACAATACTTTCGGAAAGCTTAGTACGACAACCGCCCGACCTTGGCGCTCGTCGAGTTGTACCGGCGGTGGGCTGCATCGGGCTTAGGGCTGATTACCACGGGCAACGTGATGATTGATCGCCGGGCATTGGGCGAGCCTGGCAATGTTGTGATCGAGGATGAGGCAGATTTGCTCGTATTGCGGCAATGGGCGCAGGCAGCAACCGGCCAGGGGGCGGCCATCTGGGCGCAACTGAATCATCCCGGCAAGCAATCAACCAAGGGCTTAAACGCCAGCAATCTCGCTCCGTCGGCTGTTCCGTTCCGCGAAGACATGAGCGCATTCTTTGACACCCCACGGGAAGCCACCGCTGTCGAAATCCAGGACATCATCAATCGATTCGGGCGTAGTGCAGCCGTCTGTAAAAAGGCCGGGTTCAGCGGTGTGGAAATCCATGGAGCACACGGTTATCTCGTCAACCAATTTCTTTCGCCGCACCATAACCGTCGTACCGACGAATGGGGTGGGAGTGCAGAGAAGCGGAGGCGATTCGTGCTAGCGGTCTATGCTGAGATTCGCCGCCAAGTCGGTTCAGACTTCCCGGTGGGTATCAAGCTTAACTCCGCAGACTTCCAGCGTGGGGGCTTCACAGAGGACGAGTCGCTGGCGACGATTCAGGCCTTGGTCGACGCAGGCATCGATTTGATCGAGATTTCGGGCGGTACATACGAGGCTCCCGCCATGAGTGGCGCACTCAAGCAACCACAAAAAGCTTCCACCGCGGCGCGGGAAGCCTACTTCCTCGAGTTTGCTGAGAAAGCGCGCGCCACGGTGCGCGTGCCGATGATGGTCACCGGCGGCTTCCGCAGTGCTGCGGGAATGAATGCCGCGTTGCGTTCCGGAGCTCTAGACATTATCGGTCTCGCGCGGTTGCTGGCGATCGACCCTGATGCACCCGCCGCATTGTTGCAAGGTCGCGATAGCAAGCAAAAAGTTCGTCCAATAACCACGGGTATCAAACCGATCGATCGCATGGGTCTGATGGAAATCCTTTGGTACACCCGACAACTCAAACGAATTGCAAAGGGCGGGGATCCTCGTCCCCATGAGAGCGGGCTGTCGGCATTTCTCAAGTCGGTGATAACGAGCGGTTGGGGCACGTACCGTACACGGCGCCTGCGAGCACGCGAATAGGTTGACGTCCGGGACTGATGTGTGGAACCTGGCGCACATACCCCGGCCCGCAGTTCCCAGGCCGCGCGTCCAAACCCGCTGCTCAATGCAACTCCCTGCACTGCCCAGAGGGTGCACGGGGCAATTGTCATAGCGCCAAAATGGAGCGCACGGTCGATCCATCACTTAGAGCAGCCCGCCAGCGACGCACGCTCCTGCGCAACCCACTGGAATGCAAAGCAGAGGAGAATTCGATGTTTGAAGGTTTCCAGCCATATCGCATCGCTGTCGATGACGTGAGCATTGCCTGTGTTGCGGCGGGCGACGGCGAACCCGTGCTGATGTTGCACGGTTTTCCGCAGACCATGGCAATCTGGGCGAAGATCGCGCCGATGTTGATCACGCGTGGCTACCGAGTTGTTTGCGCGGACCTGCGCGGTTACGGCGCCTCGGACAAGCCGCCGGCGCGGCCCGACCTGCTCAATTACGGGTTCCGGGCCATGGCATCGGACCAGGTTCGGTTGATGCGGGCATTGGGGCACGAACGTTTCCACTTAATCGGCCACGACCGCGGTGCTCGGACCGCACATCGGCTCGCACTCGACTATCCCCGCGTGGTGGCGAGCGTCACCCTGATGGACATCGTACCAACGTCAGTCTTGCTGACCGACCTACGCAAGGAGGTGGCCCAAAGCTACTGGCACTGGTTCTTTCTCTCTCAGCCGGCGCCGTTCCCGGAGCGGATAATTCAGAGCGATCCCGATTTCTTCTTCGAGACCTGCCTGTTCGGTTGGGGTGCCGCAGATCCCAAAGACTTCGATGCAGAGCAACTGGCAGCTTACCGAAATTCGTGGCGCGATGCGGCAACTATCGCTGGCTACTGCAACGACTATCGCGCTGCGCTAGCAGTGGACCTTCAGGACGATCTCGCCGACCAACGTCAAGTCATCTCCGCGCCGGCGCTGGTTCTCTACGGCGCCTCAGGCGTGATGGCCAAGCTCTATGACCTGCCAGCCGCTTGGGCCGATCGCTGCGCAAGCTTGAAGACCGCAGCAATTCCTGGCGGCCATTTCTTTCCGGATTCAGCTCCAGTGAATGTTCTGGAGCAGTTGACCGCGTTCCTGACTAGCCATCCGATGGCGTAGGCGTCGCCCACAAACCTCGGCATCGAGTAAGCGCCGCACTACGAGTGCGGTTACGCCCATACGCGTAACGCTCGTTCGTCACGACTCAAATGCGCTCGCCGAACATCCCCACAGCGAACTCGTTCAGCAAGTCCGTGAAAAAGCTTGCATTTTTGCCAGAATTAAATATGATGCGCATCATATGAAAAAGACATATCTCCGCTCGAAGGAAGCTACACACGAGCGAATCGTCGAAACTGCTGCCCGGGCAATCCGTCGCAGGGGCTACGATGGCACGAGCGTCGCGGAGCTGATGAAGCAGGTCGGGCTTACGCATGGTGGCTTTTATGCGCACTTCGCATCGCGCGAAGCGATGCTGGTCGAGGCAGCTGATCGCGCAGGCGCCGAGGCAGTGGCCGCGTTCTCGCGTATCGCATCCACAGCTCCGGAAGCACAATCTCTACAGGCACTGTTGCGCGCTTACCTATCGATGGAACATGTGAAGAACCCCGAGATCGGGTGCCCGGTTGCCGCGCTCGGTTCGGAGATGCCGCGCCAAGCGGCCGCCGTACGGCAGGCGGTGACGCGCCGAATCAAGGAAATGATCGATATGGTTTCTCGCCACTCGGATGACTGGGGAAAGCCAGGAGCGCATGAGCGCGCGTTGGTTACGACTGCCACAATGGTCGGCACAGTGGTGCTGGCGCGTGCGGTAGACGAACAATCGTTGTCCAATTCGGTGCTGAAGGCGGCGCTCGCGGATCTCGTCCCCTTGGCGAAATAAGCAGTGGGTTTTTTTGCCTTAAATTATGATGACCATCATATGGTTATGTGTTGATCTCTGGAGAAGACAATGACATTCAAAGCGCTGTTGGCCAACGAGTCTGGAGATGCGATTTCGACTGACTTGGTCGACCTCATTGAAGCGGAGCTGATGCCGGGCGACGTTACCGTCGCAATCGAGTATTCGACCGTGAACTATAAAGACGCGCTCGCGCTCAGCGGCCGTGCACCGGTGATTCGACAATTCCCGTTAATCCCTGGGATCGACTTTGCCGGTACGGTCGAGGCATCGTCACATCCGGGGATCGCCGTTGGCGACCGGGTGGTTGCCAACGGCTGGGGGCTAAGCCAGACCCATCACGGAGGCTTCGCGCAAAAGGCGCGCGTTAGCGGAGACTGGTTGGTCAAGTTGCCGGAAGTTTTCTCGACCCGCGACGCGATGGCCATTGGTACCGCTGGCTATACCGCGATGCTGTCCGTGCTTGCCTTGGAGCATGCAGGCTTGACACCGAGTCACGGCGATGTACTCGTGACCGGTGCGAGTGGCGGTGCCGGTTCCATCGCAATCGCCTTGCTGTCGAAGCTCGGTTACCGCGTGGTCGCGTCGACCGGGCGGCTGGGTGAAGCTACCTATCTTCGCAACCTAGGCGCCGCTGAGGTGATTGATCGCCGAACGCTCTCCGAGCTTGGCGCGCCGGTTGCCAAGGAACGCTGGGCCGGCGCTATCGACTCGGTCGGCAGCCACACTTTGGCAAATGTACTGGCACATACCCGCTACCGTGGCGTGGTCGCGGCGTTCGGGCTCGCGCAGGGAGCGGATCTGCCTGCGTCGATGCTGCCGTTCATCTTGCGCAATGTGACCTTGGCCGGCATCGACTCGGTCAACGCGCCGCAGGATGTCCGGCTACAGGCATGGGCACGTCTGGCTAGCGACCTTGACCTCGACAAGCTTGCACTCACCAGCGAGTCGATCGGTCTGGCCGATGTTCCGGGTATCGCCCTCAGGGTGCTCGAAGGCAAAGTGCGAGGCCGCACAATTGTCGATGTCAACTCGTAATCTTCCTTTCCATGCCGTCATTCTCCACACCATTACCGTCGGATTGGCAGTCGAAAGAAGCTTGAGGAGTCTATGATGATTCGTTCCGAACAATGCGCCGAATCGGGCGCATCCTACGCCCACACTCCGAATCGTTCAATCGAAGTCGGGGGTACTGCCTTCGCCTACCGGGAACTTGGCTCGCAGGGCGACGTACCCCTGATCCTGCTCAATCATTGGGGCGCGGTTCTCGACAATTTCGATCCGCGGATCGTTGATGGCTTGGCCAGTAGGCATCGCATCATCGCAATTGATTACCGTGGAATCGGTGCGTCCGGCGGCACAGCGCCAGTGACAATCGACCACATGGCTCGCGACACGATTGCCATGATCCACAAACTGGGTTTCGAGCGGGTCGATCTGCTTGGCTTCTCCCTGGGCGGCTTCGTGGCGCAAGACATCGCGATAAAGGCGCCCGGCCTCGTGCGCAAGCTCATACTTACTGGTACCGGGCCAGCGGGCGGAGAAGGTATTGACCAAGTGGGAGCAGTTACCTGGCCGCTGATGCTCAAAGGGTTGATCACGTTGCGCGACCCCAAGTACTACCTGTTCTTTACCTCAACGGCAAATGGCCGACGGGCCGCAAGCGCCTTTCTGAAGCGGATCAAAGAACGCAAGACCGACCGCGATAAAGGGCCAGCGCCCGGCGCCTTCTTGCGTCAGCTCAAGGCGATCAAGGCCTGGGGCCGGCAGGCACCTCAGGCCTTGGGCAGCATTCGCATTCCGGTGCTGATTGCCAACGGAGACAACGACACGATGGTCCCCACTGCCAACAGCGTCGATATGGCTCGTCGGATTCCTGACTCGCGGCTGATCATCTATGAGGACGCAGGGCATGGAGGAATCTTCCAGTATCACGCCGACTTCGTGTCGAAGGCACTGGATTTCCTCAATGGATGACACGACCTCAGCACAAACATGGGACCGAGAGGAGCGGCCTCTCTCTTGGTATCACCTGCGCGCAAACTATCGCGCCTTCAGTTCAACTCAAACATTCAGGACGAACAGAATCAAATGAAAGCCTTCGTTATTGATCGTTACGGCAAGAAAGAGATCGGCCGGATCGCGGCGATGCCGGAACCAAAATTGCGGGACGACGACGTTCTAATCGAGATCCATGCAGCAGGCGTCAATGTGCTGGACTCCAAGATCAGGAGCGGCGAGTTCAAGATGGTTCTCCCCTATCGCATGCCCTTGATTCTCGGCAACGATGTGGCTGGCAAGGTCGTGCAAGTGGGCCCCCGTGTCCGTCGCTTCAAGCCGGGTGACGAAGTGTATGCGCGCCCCGACCAAGACCGCATCGGTACCTTCGCCGAGTTCATTGCGGTCAAGGAAACGTCTCTGGCATTCAAACCTAAGAACCTCACCATGGAAGAAGCTGCGTCGTTCCCCTTGGTCGGGCTGACCGCGTGGCAGGTGCTGGTCGAGACGGCGGGGCTGAAGAAAGGTCAAAAAGTACTCATCCATGCAGGCTCAGGTGGAGTCGGCACCATTGCCATTCAGTTGGCCAAGCACCTCGGCGCGTTTGTCGCAACGACTACTAGCACCAGCAATGTCAAATGGGTCAAGGAGTTGGGTGCCGATGTCGTCATCGACTACAAGGAACAGGATTTCGCAACCGAGCTGCGCGACTATGATGTGGTGTTGAACAGCCTCGGCAACGACGTGCTTGAGAAATCGCTCCAAGTGCTTAAGCCTGGCGGGCACCTCATCTCCATCTCCGGCCCGCCGACCCCGGAATTCGCCGCCGAACAGGGATTGTCCTGGCTGTTGAAGCAGGTGCTGCGCCTGTTGAGTCGCGGTATCCGGAAAAAGGCTGGAAAGCGCGGCATAAGCTACTCGTTCGTTTTCATGCGCGCCGAAGGTCGACAGCTCAGCGAACTCACGTCCCTGATCGAAGCCGGAGTGATCCGCCCGGTCCTGGACCGTGCGTGGCCTCTCTACGCGACGGAAGAAGCTTTGACTTATGTCGACCAAGGGCGCGCAAAAGGTAAGGTCGTAATCACGGTCAAGTAAGCTCTAGATGACAATTACTGGGAATCTCGCGCCTTTTCAGACCGATAGGGCCTCTCTCGGACCCAGAGTCTTGGTCGGCGGCGAGATTACAGCAATGCTAGTCACAACAAAAAGAAACCGTCTAGATTTGCTCCGAATCTGGGGCGGCGACCGGGTTAGGTTCCAATCCAACTCGCGGCAGGATCGCTATGTTGGACCAGGGTGGTGGACGTCCGCCCGATCAATGGAAAGGAAGATGGTAGCGAGGGCTACGAAGTTTTCACGGAGCGTTCGACAACCTGGTTCGACAAGCGTCGCCGCAGTTTCCGCTGCCGAGGCGTGATATTTTCCGCTTCGTCGTTAGGTACGATGGAGCTATTGTTTCGGCTCAAGCAAAGCGGCTCCCTGCCGCGCATCAGTAGCGACCTTGGCAAGCGCGTGCGCACCAATGCCGAATCGCTCGTCGGCGTGCGATTCCCGAACAAGGATAAGAGCATGTCGCCCGGCGTGGCTGGTGGCGCTGGCGTGTATATCGACGAGCGCACGCACATCGGCGCAGTCCGTTATCCCGAGGGCTCGGTCGCGACAGGCCTGATGATGACTGTGTTAACCGGCGGGCGCGCCGGCTGGACGCGGATTCTGACCTGGCTATGGACGCTACTTATCCATCCCGTAAAGGCAATACGTGTGCATAACCCCATCGGGTTCACACGTCAGACGGTCCTGTTCGTCGTAATGCAGACAGCAGACGCATTTATCAACATGCAATTCAAACGACGGCGGTATTGGCCATTCACAAAACAACTGTGCAGTGAAGGAAATCCAATTCCCACATTCATCCCGGAAGCAAACGCCTTCGTGGAGAAAGGTGCAAGAGCATTGGGCGGCATCCCTACAACCTTGCTGACAAAGATCCTGTTCAATATCCCCACGACAGCGCACTGCATGGGCGGATGCGCGATGGCAGACTCTCCCGAGCGGGGTGTGATGGATGCTCAGAACCGCGTCTTCGGCTACCAGAACATGTTGATCTGCGACGGATCAATGCTCAGCTCCAATCTTGGCGTGAACCCAAGCCTGACGATTACCGCATCGACTGAGCATGCAATGGCCCATATTCCTGCGAAATCGGTCCTTGCGACGTCCGCTCCAAGTGCTGGTCATGTCCGCATCTGAAACCAATCGAGTATTCCAAATCCACGCGCCTGCCCGATTGCCGCCTGTACTCTGACCGTCCGTCCAGGCTGTTCATGACCGTCGGCTTTTTGGCTGCTTCTACCGATACGAACTTTAATCGAAAGCTTACGGTGCCATCACTGGCCACGACCGCGTCCTTCACCTGACGTGCAAGTCGCAACGAACTCGAATCACTGCCATAGAAAAGTTCCCGGAGATTAATATAACGCGCGATCTACTGAAAACAAGCGTCATCTGACTCATTTTCATCACATCTCTTATCTCATCGGTAGTAAATTCAGCCGATATGTCGGCAGATAAAAAGAAGTTCAGCTCTTTGTCAATGGAACGAGCTTCGGACATTAAATGGCAGAGTGTGCCAACGAAGATCATCACCGCAGGCGGAGTGAATTTCGCGTACCGGGAACTCGGGAAACATCATGGAGGCACGCCTGTGGTGTTTCTGACTCATTTGGCCGCGGTCTTGGACAATTGGGATCCTCGAGTCGTAGACGGCTTCGCGTCGACACATTACGTGGTCGCCTTCGATAATCGCGGCGTTGGTGCTTCAAGTGGATCCCCGTCGGATTCGATCGGGCAGATGGCTGACGACGCGATTACTTTAATCAAGGCTATGGGTTTCGAGGAGGTAGACCTCTTTGGCTTCTCGATGGGAGGGATGATCGCCCAGGAAATCGCGCTCAAGGAACCTCGGCTTGTCCGGAAGATGATACTCGCCGGGACAGGGTCCGCCGGAGGAGAAGGTATCAGCTCGGTTTCCAGCGTGACGTTCTACGATATGGCCCGGGGGTTCTTTACCGGACAGGATCCGAAGCAGTATCTGTTCTTCACCCGTACGCCGGCCGGCATCGAGGCCGGCAAAACATTTCTGGCCCGATTGAAGGAACGCACTGAGAACCGTGACAAGGAAATCACGGTAACCGCGTTTCTGGCTCAGCTGGAAGCACTCAGATCTTGGGGGACAGAAGGAACCCGCGGACCTCTCCGTCGTCAGGTGTCCTGTGTTCATCTTCAATGGTGACAGCGACCGGATGGTCCCGACAAAGAATTCGGAAGACCTGGCGCGGCGTCTGCCAAACAACCGCATCGTCATCTATCCGGATTCCGGTCATGGTGCGATATTTCGTAAGCGTTGCCCCAGCACCGTCTGTTCATGACGGTTCATAGACGGCAATCTGGTCCCCACCAAAATGTGGTGGGAATCAGAAAAAATGGAAATCAAGGCGCGGGGTCGGCGACCAGGCTCCAGGAATTACACGAAGGAGTTCCGCGCGCAGGTTGTAGCGGAAACGCGAGACCCGACGCGCTCGACGGCAGAGGTCGCGCGCTCGCATGGCCTGAATGCGAACCTTGTGTCGAAGTGGCGGCGAGATCAGGACTGTGCAGCGACACCCACATCAGCACCCGCCGAATTGTTCCTGCCTGTTCAGATGGCATCGCCGCCGGTACCGGAGCCGATCGGATCGTCGGGTCTGGTCGTCGAATATCGTGGCGTACGCGTCTGTTTCGACGGCAAGCCGGAGGCCGATGTACTGAGGCTTGTACTGACGAGCTTGCTGGGAGCGGGTTCGTGATGCTGGGCCTTCCCACCGGGACACGTGTGTGGCTGGCCGCTGGCGTGACCGACATGCGCTCCGGGTTCAACAGCCTGGCCGCGAAGGTGCAGACCGTGCTCGAGCGAGACCCATTCAGCGGCCACGTGTTCGTGTTCCGCGGCCGACGCGGCGATCTGGTCAAGATGCTCTGGTGGAGTGGTGACGGCATGTGTTTGCTGATGAAACGGCTCGAACGCGGCCGCTTCATCTGGCCGCAGGCGGACGGAGGTGTCGTCTGCCTGAGCCAGGCGCAACTGTCCATGCTGCTGGAAGGCATCGATTGGCGTCAGCCGGTGCGCACGGCGGCGCCAACCTCGGCGTTGTAAACCTGCTGGCCGGCGCGTAGACTGCCGGCATGACGACGGCGAACGCATACCCGGACGACATCGAAGCGCTCAAGGCCCTGCTGCTTGAGCGCGATGCCCGCATCGGGCTTCTGGAAGACGTGGTCGAATCGCACAAGGCAGCAACGGCGACGGACAAGGCAGAAATCGAGCATCTGAAGCTGCTAATTGCGAAGCTGCGCCGCATGCAGTTCGGCCGCCGCTCGGAGAAGCTGGACCATCAGATCGAACAACTCGAACTACGCCTCGAAGAGCTCGAGGCCGACGAAGGTGCCGCCCCCGTCGAGATCCCCAGGACGCCACGCACGGCACCGGAACAGGTACAACGCAAGCCATTGCCGGAACACCTGCCGCGCGAGATCCAGACCCATTGGCCCGAATCCGGTGAAACCTGTACGGCGTGCGGTGCGCCGATGAAGCCGCTTGGCGAGGACGTCTCGGAACAACTCGAATATGTGCCGGCGAGCTTCCGGGTCATCCGCCATGTGCGACCGAAGCTGGCATGTTCGTGCTGCGATCACATCGCCCAGGCGGCTGCGCCGAGCCGCCCCATCGAGCGAGGCATGGCGGGTCCGGGACTGCTGGCCCACGTGCTGGTCTCAAAGTTCGCGGATCACCTGCCGCTCTATCGGCAGTCGGTGATCTATGCGCGCGAAGGCGTCGAGCTGGATCGCTCGCTGCTGGCTAAGTGGGTGGGTCACAGTGCGGCGCTGCTGCAACCGCTCGTCGACGCGCTGCGTCGGCACGTCATGGCGGCAACGAAGCTCCATGCTGACGATACGCCAGTGCCGGTGCTTGCGCCGGGCAATGGCAAGACGAAAACCGGACGGCTGTGGGTCTACGTGCGCGACGATCGGAACTCGGGAGACGTGACACCGCCGGCGGTCTGGTTCGCCTATACGCCGGATCGCAAGGGCATCCACCCGCAGCAGCATCTTGAATCGTTCAACGGCACACTGCAGGCCGATGCCTACAGCGGTTACCAGGCGATCTACGAAACGGGACGCGTCGCCGAAGCAGCGTGCTGGGCACATGCCCGGCGGCAGTTCTACGAATTGCACGCCGCTCGCCCGAATGCGTTGAATACCGAGGCGCTCGAACGTATCGGCGCGCTATACAAGGTTGAGGAAACGATCCGGGGCAAGCCACCCGACGAACGCCGGGCGCATCGGCAAGCCCACGCCGGGCCACTGCTAGATCGGCTCCACGCATGGCTGACGGCGATGTTGGAGACGCTCTCGCGCAAATCCGACACGAGCCGGGCGATCCTCTATGCTCTGAATCGATGGGAGGCGCTCACGCGCTATTGCGACGATGGCCGCCTGGAGATCGACAACCTGCCGGTCGAGCGTGCGCTGCGCGGCGTTGCGACGGGGCGATCATTGTGCACCTCCTTCTGAATCCTCGGTAAACATTAGGAGTTGTCCTTCGGTATCGTCGCGACACGGGCGAAGTTTCCGCGTCAGCGCGGCGTTAACCGCCTCGGTATGCAAGTCACTTGCGCGAATCTGCCAAGGGGCGTCTGGCATGACTTGCTCTGCGGGCAGAATTTGATCCTTAATCAGGCGGCGGATTACGTGATTGGTGACGCCAAGCAGTTTCGCTGCCTCGGACATCGTCAACCAGTCACCGTCCTTCTCGGCCGACCTGTAGGCGTGAATGTCGCGCACGTGCCGTACAGAGCTGACACGATGCGCGGTCCAGGTCTTGCCTTGGCCTGTCCGTATTCCCATCCGGTTGAGCGATGCAGCGATGTCTTGATCAGACCATCGGGTTACCATGCTGCGAATGACTGCAAGCGCTTCGTCGGAGGTGCTGCATCCATGCTCGCCGGTCCTGGGCTTGCGGATCCGCACCTGTGAGTGCTGACCGCCTTGCCAATGAATTGTGAGAATGACTTCACGCGTCGTCTCGTCCACGTCCGCAACAATATCGACGATCAGAGCCCGAACCAACTGCTGGCGCATGCGCATGGTGACCCCGGGAGCATTCCAGGCAGCATCGAGGTCTTCGGCAAGCTTTGTGAAGTCAGGAGCAGG
Source organism: Burkholderia sp. Ac-20353 (assembly GCF_017104785.1). Classification (NCBI taxonomy): domain Bacteria; kingdom Pseudomonadati; phylum Pseudomonadota; class Betaproteobacteria; order Burkholderiales; family Burkholderiaceae; genus Burkholderia; species Burkholderia sp. Ac-20353. The sequence goes on from NZ_JAAGPL010000005.1 coordinate 11,430, forward strand.
CGTGGCTGCCGCCGGTGTGCATGCCGTATCGAGACGCTCTTGGCAAGCCTGTACACGACGCAATGCTGCCTCCCAATTCTTCTCCAACTGCGCCGCGATCAGACGGTTATCGGGATCGCAGGCGGCGTAGCGCCGCTCTGCCAGCGTGGCTTCATACTGAGCCTGCTGCAGTTCGAGCTCGATGATCCTCCGCTGCTCGCTCTGGGTGTCCATATGCATTTGCTCGGCCTGCAAGGCCGCCTCTATCGCCATTGGCTCCACGACACGCATCAGTTCTCTTGCGATCGCCGCGTCTATGCGAGAGCCACCGAAACTCATGCACTTCGGCGGCAGATCAAAGCGATAGCATCGGTAGACCGGTCGCGGTGTGCGGCCAGTATAGGCCACCGACAGGCGGCGTCCGCAGCGTGCGCATCCAAGCAGACCTGCCAGCAGGGCTCGCCCGCCACGCCCGGATTTTACGTCGCCTGCCTTGCCATAGGCGTTGGCGGCGAGCAGCTTCTGATTGCGCTCGAATTCTGCCCAGTCGATGTAGCCTTCGTGATGATCCTTGAGCAGAACTTCCCATTCCTCGAACGGCTTGCGGTGCTTGTAGGTCTTGTGCGCACGGCCATCAACGATGGTCGTCTGCTTCCCGCTCTTACCATAAGCGTAGGCCCCAGCGTAGAACGGATTCCGGAGCACTGAGATCACGTTACGGTAACGTATGAGCGTCCAGTCGAAGTGCGTCAGGGTTCTGCCATCTGTCGGACGCGGGAAGTGGACTTGTTCGGACCGTAACGACAAGAAGGCCTGTCGTGCGCTACCTAGTTCACGGAAGCGTGCAAAGATCAAACGTATGACTTCCTGCAGTCGCTGGTTTGGATCGAAACCCAAGCCGACATCACGATGCCAGAGATAGCCGATCGGTACGCTGATGCGCAATTCACCGCGCCGAGCCTTGGCACGGGCGGCATCCAGCATCCGCGTTCGAAGCACGTTGAGTTCGAACTCGCTGATACTGCCCTTCATGCCGAGCAGCAACCGGTCGTTCGGCCGGCAAGGATCGTACACACCATCAAGGTCGATGACGCGCGCCTCGACGAGACCGCACAGTTCGAGCAGATGGTGCCAGTCGCGTCCATTACGGGCAAGACGTGATGCATCCAGGCAAAGAACGGCCCCGACTTCGCCGGCGCAGAGCAATGCCACCAGCCGCTCAAAACCAGGCCTCGCCACCGTGCCGCTCGCCGAGCGGCCGAGATCATCGTCGATCACCTCGATATCGCGAAACCCGCGACGCTTGGCTTCTCCCACGAGTTCATACTGCCGACGCTGACTCTCAAGGTTCATTTGGACTTGGGCCTGTGTCGACTGTCGGACATAAACTACCGCTTTGCGCTGGAGGAGAGGCGCCGGTAGACGATCAGCGTTCGTCATCGTCAGACTCCTTCCCGATTGCGCCGCCGGCGGCCTGGATCAGCAGGTTCGCAAGATGTGTGATTGCCCTTGCGCGCTGGACCGTGCTCATCCCCTGGAGCTCGGCGTTGTCGAACGTTAGGTTCATCTGGCACAGCGTTACAGCTTGCGGTTGTGGTCGTGCTGGAACACCCCTTGGCGGCTTGCCCATTGCGTTTCTCCCGGACGTTGATGGAACCGTCCGATGAGTTTGCGCGCAAGCGCCAATCAACAAGTAGCCGATGAAGATCGCGGAGCACCGCCACAGTGACCCGCGGCTCGCCCAACTCCATGGCTGAACACGCGACGCGATCCAGCATCCAACCTGCCACCACCTTGACTATGCCCGGGCTGGCTTCGACATGCACTACGCGGCCGCCGCTGCGCTGCTCGACGTCTCGTACCTTGACGCGCTGACCATACAGGGGATGCCACCGATAATGCACTTCAACTTCCTGCCCGATATGGGCAGAATGGATGCGAGCTTGCCATCGGGAGGCGCAATTACCTGTTCGCGGGGGCGGACTCGGGTGGCGAACGCGCCGCGGCAATTTACAGCCTGATCAGCACGGCGAAACTCAACGGCGTCGATCCCGAGGCTTGGCTACGCTTCGTTCTGGCACGCATCGCAGATCACGCGATCAACCGCGTTGACGAGCTCATGCCCTGGGCCGTCGCAGACGAGATCTCTACACCGGCATAAACGCCGCCGGCGTCAAGACGGCACTGGCTACTCGCTTACGATATTTCAGTTCAATGAAGATTTTGTGCCGAAGGCACTCGAGTTTCTGGCTCAGTAGTCCGTCGAAGGAGATCGCAAACCGATGCGCAACATCTTGCGCGTCTCATCTAAATCGGCAATCATCGCGCGCGGGTTGTCCGGCACGATCAGCTGCGGCACGCCGCCATAGAAGGTCAGCGCGCGTGCAATGCCGCCCAGCCAGTCCTCCATCGTTTCGGCCGGCGTCGCGCATGCGAACGTGTAGCTCGAGGCGCCCATGGCGGCCACGAAGATGTGCGCTCGGCGTCCGGTGGTCAGTGGCAACGTGGGGCCGGCGAAATCGACGAACAGCTTCTCGCCGGCACGATGGATCTGCCGCATCGAGCGCTTCAGGCGTTTGGTGAACGTCTTGTAGTGCTCGCAGAACTGCGTATAGCGGTAGGTCTGCCGGTCCGCAAACTCGGCCTGGTACTCCTCCCACAGCAACGTGAGCGTCACGCCCTTGCGGCGCAGTTCCTGATGGATGCGCCCGTAGTCGGGCTGGGCGTAGGCTGCTGGCCCCGTGGGCTTGCCGAGTAGCCGGCGCTCGAGCTCGCCTTCATCCATGTCGCAGGCGTTCGCCCAGTCCAGCCCGGCGGCGCCGGCCAGCCCGACGTACTTCGTGACCACGCCCTTGGAAATGCCCAGCGATGCGGCGATCCGATCGTGCGAGAAGCCGCCGTCGAATTAAAGTCGTAAAACGTCCTTGATCATGCGCATGTTCATCCGGTGCGCGGGCATGCTGTCTCCGGCCAAAGCCGGCGAGCATAGCCCGCGTGGGTGATGTCATGCGCAACGCCAATCCTGCCTTCCGGTCCGCTCGGTCACGTTCCCGAAATGACCGGTCACGTTGCCGAAATCGCCGGTCACGATCCCGAAACGGCCGGTCACGTTCGTCCGAAATACGCAACGGGCGGCGTCTCGTGTTGCTGAAGCACGATCACATTCCCGGATGCACGATGATCTTGCCCATCACCTTTCGAGCCACCATCCGGGCCATTGCATCGGCCGCTCCGGCCAACGGTAGGCGCTCAGAAATGACTGGGCGTATCTTGCCGGAGTTGAACCAGCTCGCGAGCAAGTGCATGTTTGCAATGTGCTGCGCCGGTCCGCGCCGCACCGCCTCGCCCCAGAACACACCGAGAATGTCGCGTTCCATGAGCAACGCGAGGTTGAGCGCGATCTTTGGGATTTCTCCCGCGGCAAAGCCGACCACAAGATAGCGCCCGCGCCACGCGGTCGCGCGCAGCGCAGCCTCGCTGTATTTTCCGCCGACGGGATCAAACACGACGTCGGCGCCGCGACCCTCGGTCAAATGGGCAACACGACGACGGAGATCTTCGGTCGTATAATCGATCGTCTCGTCAGCCCCCAAGTCGCGGCACAGAGCGCGCTTTTCGTGTGTCGATGCTGCGGCGATGACGCGAGCACCCATCGCCTTTGCGATTCCGATCGCGGCAAGTCCAACGCCACCGGCTGCCCCCATCACAAGCAGCGTCTCGCCAGATTGCAGATATGCGCGATTCTTCAGAGCGTGTAGCGATGTGCCGTAGGTCAGCATGAAAGACGCGGCGAGATCAAACTCCATACCGACCGGCATTTTCATGAGATGTCGTGCATCGGCGACGCAGTACTCCGCAAACGTGCCATAGCCCGTCGAACCCACAACTGCATCGCCGATTCGCCAATCGTCGACACCCTCACCGACGGCATCGACCACGCCGGAGAATTCGGCTCCGGGTGAAAATGGCAATGCAGGCTTCAACTGGTAAAGGCCCTGCACGATCAGAGTGTCGGGAAAATTGAGTGAAGCGGCCTGCACGCGAATCCGTACCTCGCCAGTCGCTGGTTCCGGCTGAGCGACATCATCGAGCACTAACTGATCAATGGGTCCGAATTCCCGGCATATCAACGCCTTCATCGTCCAGCCTCCTCGTGTTATAAGACACGCGATTTCTCGCTTGCCGACCGACGCCGCGGGACCTCGCAGATGCTCGATTTTGAGCATGATGTCCGAGCGCTCATTTGGCCGGCGGACTTACGTTATGTCATGCACCTGAAAATGGCAAAGTTCGGCACTTTCGATATGCGACATCAGTTCTGTGCACCTGGTTCGACGACATCGCCATGGCGGATCCAGGTCTGCGACCGGCCAAGCAACGAGACCCCTATATAGCCACGCACGACGAGCTTTTGCCCTCCTGCCTCGAGGCGCATCTTGCAGCTGTACTCGTTGCCGCTGATCGGGTCGAGGATCTTGCCACCGTCCCATTCGTCGCCTTGTTGTCTCATTCCACGAACGACGGTCATCCCCTGGATTTTCTGATCCTTGCGTTCATCGGTACATTTCACGCAGCGGCGCTCGGGTGAGTCGTTTGCGCCCAATCCCTTGATGATCTTCCCACTGATTGTGCCATCGCCGTTCTGTGCAATCTGTACAAGCGCTGTAGGCTGTTGAGTTTGGTCATCCATCGTCTGCCATACGCCCACCGGCGTGCCGGAAACACCGGCAAACGCAGGTAACGCGCCGGTCAGAATTGCACCGGCTATCGTCACACTTACCCAGCGCTTGACAACGCTACCGGGCGTGCACTTTGCGTAGCTAGAAAAATTCATAACGAGCCATCCTGTTAGATTGTGTGCCTACCGCTTTTCTGAGGTAACGGCATTACACTGACAAAACATCGCGTGCCCAGTGCTTCTGTAATGGAGTCCCACGAACGACGTTTCCGTTGATGCGCAGCACGATGCCGCGCAAATTTTCCACATTTTTCGTGATCCACTCGTGTGGAAAAGTACGCGGGCCTGCCCCCGCTTCATACGACTTAGGTGAGTGTCAAAAGCGATACCCTACGGATACGAATGAAACGATAGGATTAAGCTTGAGCTTCGTACTACTGGTAACAGCTCCCTGGGAGGATAGCGTCGTCAGTGTGGCCCTGGAAGAAAGCCACATATAAGAAAGCGATGCATCGATTGACCAGTGCTTGTTGATGTTGTAGGCGAGTCCCGCATTGATTATCGGCGCAAACGAACTGCTCAGCTTGGCGGTGGTCGGTCCTTCCAGCGCATTGCCGAACCTCGGCGAATACAGGAAAGCACCGCTAGCGGCTGCGGGTTCCAATTTCACACCGCTGAACCAGACATACGATGCACCGGCACCAAAGTACGGACGAAAGTTGCTCGTCGCGTCGTTGAAGTAGTACTTCAGCAATAGCGCCGGGCTCCACTCGTACGCGGAACCGATCCGGCCAAGCGCACTGAGGGATCCCGTCCCGGTTAGCCTGTACTTCGGAGGTATGCCAAGAGCGGCACCAGCAGCAATGTGATCGGTAATGAAGTACGTCGCTGTGAGCCCGAAGGTATCAGAATCGTCAACCGACGCGCCAGTGCCTGCAACGGTGGTACTCGTACCGAATGCGGACACGGTAAGAGGGCGACTGGAGTCCTGCAGCGCGAAGTGAAACCAGCCTGTATTCACGACAAAATCTCCCGCACTTTGCGCGTGCGCGGTTGTGGCCGTCAGCAGCGCGGCGGTAATTGCGAATGCTCGATTCTTCAAGATCCTGTCTCCTCCGGTTTTGCATCTGTAGATAAGTGAATGAAACGGTACTGTGGTTGTAATATTGGCGGGCCGGCGCCATCCGGAGCGCGTTGAAGGGTCTCGGGATACCCAACCGCACGGCAGTTGGATCGACGCGTCGATCGACATTCAATGACAATTAGCGATTCGACGGAGTGCACCTCGCTCGGGAAGCCACCCTTCGCACGTTCCGCGTTGCCCGTTTTTTTCACTCAGCGCGCAGTCTCGCTTGCTGATGATTGATTGAGCCACTCCGAACCGGCTTCCGGCACTTGTGACATCGCATACTCGGCTAGTGCTGTAATCGTCAACGCCGGATTGACACCAGGATTGGCCGGCATTGCGGCGCCGTCACAGACCAGCAAGTTCCGGTATCCGAATACGCGCAAATTTCGGTCAACAACTCCGGACGCGGAACTTGCACCAATTACAGCGCCGCCCAGCACATGGGCAGTGGTCGGAATGTTGGCCAACGCTTCAAGTACGTTGCTTTGAGCAATGCCGCCGGTACGTTTTGCCAGCCATTGGGCTGCCCGATTACCGATGTCGATATACGTCGGGTTCGGACGATCACGATTCTGTTCCGTCGTGAGCCGGTAGCCATGCCGCATCCACCTCTTTCTGGCACGCAGCACGATGGCGTTGTCCAGCGCTTGCATCACCAGCAGGGTGACCATGTGGCGGCTCCATCCCACCGGCCACAACGTCCTGATCCACTGCAGCGGATGCAATGTAATGTTCGTCAGCCATTGCAATGGCCGGGTCAGGCGATTGCCCTTGCCGACCAGAACCGTATACATCATGCCCATGAGGTCGGCGTTGCGGCCGTATGTGAGGAATTCGATTTGAGTATCGTCGTCCAATCGTACACTGCTGCTTGCCGTAACATCGTTCCAGGTCTTCATATCCGTAGGAAGGCGGACATTTAGTACCGACTCGCTGTTGGTACGCACCAGCTCGCCGAGGCGAATGCTGATTCGTGGCAGCGAGCCACCCAACTTGCAATTGGCCAGCAGTTCGTTGGTCCCCAGAGTCCCACCCGCAAAAACCACACCACGCGCGGTATGAACCTTTCGATCCCTGCGACCAAGTAATCCACCGGATCGCTGCGTGACCACACGATACCCGTCGCTGCCGTCGGCAGCCCCCAACGGCGTAACGTCAACGACTTCACGCTCGGCCGCGATCTGGACGCCAAGACGCTCCGCGAACCACAAGTAGTTCTTTGTCAACGAATTCACGGCGCCTACCCTACATCCCACCATGCAGGCGCCGCAATGAGTGCACCCGGTGCGATCCGGGCCTTCTCCTCCGAAATAAGGATCCTTTACCGTAATATTTGGTTTACCAAAATAAATTCCAGTAGGAGAAAGAACGAAATCGTCCTCCTTTCCGAAATTCAGCGCCATTTCACGAGCCAAGCGCTGATTTGTCGAATCGAATGGCACGGTCCTGGCACCGAGCATGCGTTCGGCAACCTCGTAATGCGGTTTGAGCAGCTGCTGCCAATCGCCGAGTTCCCGCCACTGGGCGTCGTCAAAGAATTTTCGACGGGCTCGGTATAAAACCCCACCATAAACGGTGCTGCCACCGCCGACCGCCGATTGACTGGGAAAGAATACATGACGAAAGACACGCATGCGCATGATGCCCTTCATGCCCAGCATGGGTGCCCATAGAAATTTGCTCAATTGCCAAGCGGATTCGGGCAGATCTTCGTCGCGAAAGCGCCGGCCGCGCTCGATCACTGCGACGCGATAATTCTTCTCCGCTAGGCGCAGTGCCGAAACGCTGCCCCCAAACCCAGACCCGATAACAATCCAATCGTAATCAAATGTAGTGCTAATCAAAACAATTCCCCTCTCCCATTCTTCACCTCGCGCTACCTCGAATGCCGATATGCCTCGATGTCCGTTACGATCCCGCCTCTAATCTGCGCGATTTGCATCATCTGTGATTATCATTGGACCAAAAATGCGAGTTGCGAATTGCGCTTCTGGTCATCGTGCGATGCGCTGGACGACCCACCGCGTGATGGCGGACGGTGCGAGGCGTGTGGCGAGCGACAGCATTCCGGCTTGTAAGCCGACAGTCCAGTGAGTTCGGTGAAACAGGTTTTTGCTCGTCGCGCAGGCCCATACGGTCTCCGCAACGTTGGCCGGCGTGAGTCGAACGCCAAGCGATTTCGCACTGTGGAGATTGTTGAAACCGTCGGCCATTGCAGTATTGACGAAGCTCGGCCAGATATCACTCACACGAATGCCGAACTTGCTCCATTCGACGTCGAGACCTTCGGTGAATCCGCGTACTGCGAACTTCGTACTCGAGTACGTTGCGAGTTCCGGTTGGCCATAAATTGCTGTCGCAGACGCAATATTGACGACGTGGGAATTCGGGGTTCCCGCCAGAAACCTGAACGCGCTATGGCAACCTGTCACCATCCCCCGAACATTCACATTCAGCATCGCGTAGTGCTTGCCCAACGGAATCTCTTCGAAAGGACCCGATGAGAGAACTCCGGCATTATTGAGCAGCACATCGAGCCGTCCACCGCTTCGCGCCCAAAATGTCGAAAGCATTCCTCCCCACGCATCCGGATCACTTACGTCGAGTACCCCGTAAATAGTGTTTCCCTCACCCAGGGTCGCGGCGACTGCGGCAACGCCATCTGCATTGATGTCATACAGACCGACAAACCACCCCCGCCGCGCGAACAATTCTGCACAGGCGCGTCCGATCCCCGACGCCGCGCCGGTCACGAAGATCGCCGGCCGCCTGCCCGGAATCAAGGGGGCCGGTGACACGGTTGGAACCCGGCTGTCATGCACCACATTGAGATGCGTATTCATGTCGAAAGCATCCTTCATCTGTCGAACTTCCGATGTAATGTAGCAATGCGAAGCTCAAACGCCATCGGCATAACGTTGCACGCTCGGCCGCGTTTCTCGTGACGATCCTCATTGGACCAACTGCAATTTGGCGTTAAGGAGGAGCGTCGCTACCCACGCTCATCTGTTTCCAGCCTTCCAAATGTCTCGCAGCCTGAGCTTGTCGATCTTTCCTACAGCGTTCTTCGGAATGCTGTCGAGAACATTGATCTCGACGGGTCTCTTGTAGCGTGTCAACCGGCCTGCACAGTGCTCGTTCAGCTCAGCCTCGGTGCCGGTGAATCCGGTTCGATACGCGACATAGGCGATAACTATTTCGCCAAGCGTTTCATCGGGGGCGCCAATTACGGCCGCTTCCAACACACCAGGGAATTCCGACAGCACGTCTTCGATTTCTTTGGGGTAAATGTTCTCGCCACCGCGGATGATCATCTCTTTCAGACGTCCGACAATGGACAGGTAGCCATCCTCGTCGATACGCCCGATGTCACCGGTGTGCAGCCAGCCATCCACAATGGTCTTCGCTGTTTCATCGGGTTTTCCCAGATAACCTCGCATGACATTGGGGCCCTGGAGGAGTACTTCACCAGTGGCGCCTTGTGGCAGGTGGGTACCGTTCGGATCCGCGATCGCAATCCGTTGTCCAACGAAGGGCAGACCCACCGTTCCGGTTTTACGGACCCCGCTGACTGGGTTGATGGTCGAGCCGCAGGTCGCCTCGGACAGACCATAGCCCTCAACCAGCGGGAAGCCGTAGCGAGATTCGAAACTCTTCAGCAATTCGGCAGACGCCGGTGCTGCGCCACAGATCCCGTACCGCAGGCTCGACGTATCGGGCTTGACGTGGTCCGGCAGCGCGTTAAGGAGCGCGTAGATTGTCGGAACGGCGGAAAAATACGTCGGCCGATACTGCGCGACGTCTTCGAAGAACGTGTTGATGTCAAAGCGCTCGCGGATCGTAACTCGGCCGCCGACAAGCAACGGCAGGAGGGTACTCACTACAATGCCATTGACATGGAAGAGAGGCAGCACCAGCAGACAATGATCCGCCGACGTAACCTTGAGCGACTGTCGACCCATTTCCGTCATGGCCTCAACGTTGGCGTGATCCAGCATCACGCCTTTTGGCAACCCCGTCGTTCCACTCGTATAGATAAGGAGTGCCAATTTACTTTGATCATCTATCGGTTCTCCCCCATGGCACACCCCCCCCGCCAACGCAGCAACCGGAACGGACCTGACGTCAGGAACGACGCTTTCACCGGTAGCATTGACAACCAACTTCGCTCCCGAATCGACGATTTGGTGGGTGGCCTCCTTGATAGTGAGACTCGGCTTGACCGGAGTGGCTGCAGCTCCCAAGTGCCATGCCGCGAACATTGCCACTACAAATTCGGCCTGATTCGGCAGCATGATGGCTATGACATCCCCAGCCTCTACACCCAGATTCGAGAATACCTCTGCCGCTTCGAGCACGCTCGAGTAAAACTCCTCGTTCGACAGGGCAGTCGCTGCATCCTCAATGCATGGCGCGGTGGGCGCCGACGCCGCACGCAGGCCTGGAAGATTGGAAAAACTCATCATCGCTCTCTATAGGTAAGTGGGAAAGTCTGGCATCGACATCAGGGTGCAGAACGTCCAATCAGGTGTTCGGTGAGAAACTGAATCTGGTCCGACACCAGTCGTTCGAAATGGTCGCCAAGGTAAAAGTCGAAGTGTCCGGCGGCATACAACTTGATTTCGCCACGCGGCGCTCGCCTCACCAGCGCGATGGTCTGATCCGCCGGCGTCACTGTGTCGGTCGTGCTGACACAAAACAAAATTGGTGACTGAACCTTTGCAGCCGCGCGACCAGGTCGATACGTCGCGATCTCGGGAATCACTCTTGCCGCCACGTGATTGACGAATTTTCCCCCCTTAGGGATCAGAGCCAGATAACCAGGCAGAGCGTCGTGGGCGTTCATCAACGCCGGCTGGCCGGGCTCCGCCGCGATCGGGACCATCACTGGCCGGCGACCGAACAGCTTTGCCGCATAGTCCCGCAGAATGACTGGTGTCATGCGCATTGAGGCCATTACACCTAATGCTGCCGCGGATGCTAACCCATCGGTAAACGGGCACTGGCTGATGGCCGCAAGCAGTTCGGGATGACGGCTGGCCACTTGAATCGCGTGCCCTCCGCCAAATGAGCTTCCCCAGACTGCGACTCGGCTTCCATCGACATCGGTACATCCTTTCACGAAGTCCAATGCTGCATCCCAGTCAGCAAGCTGACGTTTCACCGACATCAGCTGTCTGGGTTTGCCACCGCTGTCACCGAAATAGCGATACGTGAATGCCAGTGCTGCGATTCCTGCAGCAGCAAAACGCTCAGAATACGCGTCGAGACGCATTTCACGGACCGCGCCGAGCCCGTGCCCGAGCACAACGATCGGTGGTCGCTTTACTCCAACCGGCAAGTAAAGCCATGCAGAGCAGTAGGTTTCACCGGAGACAAACCGGACCTCCCGACGGTTGAATTTTTGAGAAATCTGTGAAATAGGCATCGTGTTCATTTTGCTGAGCCGTTGCTGTGCGAAGGGAAACGGCCGCCCTTAAGTGCCTCCTCGTAGACTGAAGGGTCGTACAACGGCAGGTCACCATCACGAGCGGTGCGCTCGAGGTATTCGACCATTAGAGACTGTGCGGTCTCGGTCGGCGAGATTGAGATGAATTCGGTGCGCTCCACGTGCAATCCCTCTTCCAACGACATGGATCCGCCCAGGTACACCGCTCGCTTGATCGCCGCGATTGCGTCTCGCGGGCGGGAACTCATGTACCTGGCAAGTTCAATCGCTCGATCGAGAAGCTCGTCAGGAGGCACAACTTCGTCAACCAGACCAATTTCGAGCGCTTTCCTGGGAGGTACTGGCCGACCCTCGAGCATCATCATGAGGGCGCGATGTGCGCCCACCAGGCGTGTCAGTCGTTGCGTGCCTCCGCCGCCGGGATTGATACCAAGCAGTATTTCCGGCTGGCCGATGAAGAAATCGCCGTCCGCCATCAAACGGATGTCGCAGGCCTGAGCGAGCTCGCTGCCAAGCCCGAGCGCGGATCCGTTCAGTGCTGCGACAAAGATAATTCCGCATCGATTCATTCGTAGGAAGGTGTCGTGCAGTTCGTCCAGTTGCATCCCGCCTTCCATCGGCGTAACGGAGGCAACGACTGCCAGCGGAGGCACACGACGAACTGCAGCGGAGGCTCGCGCGATCGCTGAAGCAAGACCAAGCCCAACGGCCGGTATGCTCTTGCCGCCCTCCTGCAACCAACGCACATCCGCATGACCAATGAACCGCCCCGGATGGGTTCCGGTCAGGACGACCGCCTTGACGGAATCGTCTGACTCCAGCTTGTCCACTAACGCAGCAAGGGCATTGGCCATGTTCAGCCCCATCAGCCCCAATGGCCCCCCTTCCAGCCGTACGATCAGTACGGAACCTCGGGCTTCGACATCAAGGCGCCCGGGCATCGCAGGTGTCATCTTCATCTCTCAATCCTCTGAAACTTGACGAGCTGATACGCTCTCGTGGGTAAATCGCGGCGTCGTCTACGGTCGGCAGGGCGGCTGCTGGCAGATTCGGTTCGATGCATCAAATCAATTGAGAACATCGGCGCCCCGCTTCCTTTGGCAGACCAGGAAAGCCAATCGCGTCGCTCGCACCACCTAACACAAGCCACATCCGAGGTCGATGAAATCACCTTCCTCCAAGCGATTTGCACTCCTCTAGATCCCACTGATGCCACGACGATCCACCTCGATTGTTGTGCTTGGTACGCCGCCTCCGCTTAACGAACTTGCGGCCAGAGGTCATGCCAAATAACATCGTTATTTGATAGAATAACTTCGTTATGGAGCAACTGCAATATGTCCACTGCTAGGTCAAACCCTGATGTCCGCACCCGCCTTGTCGAAGCCACGATCCGCTTGCTTGCGACGAACGGTCCCTCTGAAGTGAAGGCTCGGTCGGTGTCAAACGAAGCTGGCCTATCGACGATGGGCGTTTACAACTACTTCGGCGGGGTTCCGGAACTTCTGCGAGCCGTTGCCGACGAGGGCCTTTGTAGACTGGCCACTGCATTTGAGCTAGTCCCGAAGACGGATAATCCGCTGGTCGACTTGTGCGGAATGGCATTGGCGCATCGAGACGTTGCACGAAGCAACGCCCATCTGTATGACCTGATGTTTGGTCTCTCAATTCATACTAGATACGGTCCTGCACGGGTCGGTACCGCTCCGGTTTCGAGTGAACATTCTCCGGCATTTAATGCTGCCTATGCCCAATTGGTCGACGCATGTGCTCGTCTTGTGGCAGCCAAGTGCGTCCAGCCGGCCGACCCATCTCACATTGCTCGGCAGCTATGGGGTGCTGTACATGGATTCGTGATGCTCGAGCTTGCAGGACACTTCGCCGACGTTGCCGACCCGCCTTCGGAAGTCCTTTTGCCAATGTGCAACAACCTCATCATTGGACTTGGCGCGGCGCGCGACAGAGTCGAGTCCGCCACAAGCAGCGTCATTGCTGGACGGATACATACGGAAGAATTTGATTCGGCCGCCCCACCCGCGCGGAAACGGCGAGCAACCTGAGACTCACCTGTCACCCAACGCGGAATCGCAGATACGCGAATCCCAATCTCGAGTCTTTCTCTCGACCAAATCCGACGATCTGGCACTCGAGAGCAGAGACGTCATCAATTCCGCGCGAAACCCTTTCTCACAGAATAGTATATGATGTTCATCATACAAACATGCAGTTGCAGTCAACATGCCACGAACCACACCCGGCCGTAAGGAGTTGACCCATCAGCGCATCGTCGAGGCCGCAGCGCGTGCCATTCGGCGCAGCGGATATGATGGCACCGGCGTTGCCGATATCATGAAGGAAGTGGGCCTGACACACGGCGGGTTCTATGCTCACTTCGCTTCGCGCGAGGCGATGTTGGCTGAGGCGGCTGACCGCGCGGGCGCGGAAGCCGTAGCCGCGTCGGCTAGCATCGCAGCCTGTGCCCCTCCAGAGCAAGCATTAGCGTCGCTTGTCCGTGCTTATCTTTCCAAAGAGCACGTCGAAAACCCCGAGCTTGGGTGCCCTGTCGCTGCCCTCGGCTCAGAAATGCCGCGTCAAGTGCCTGAGATTCGACGTGTGTCCACTCGACACATCAAGGAAATGATTGATCTTGTTGCTCGCCAGTCGCCTGACTGGGGACAACCCGATGCGCATGAATCTGCGCTTGTTACTGTAGCCACGATGGTTGGAGCGCTACTGCTAGCGCGTGCGGTTGACGACCCCAAGCTTTCGGATGCCCTGCGAGAAGCAGCGTTGGAGCATCTTGCCCCACACGGTACTTGAGAACATCCTCTCGCGAGCCACAAGCCGCACGGGCGCCGGATTCACCGAGAATCACGCCACACGTGCCTTCGTTCCCGGCACGATACAACGCCGACAAGCGCTCGATCGAGCGTGCAGACACCGGTGATGGAACGGGGCGTCGCTCCTCGTAGGCGGACAATGCGAGCATGGTCCAAATAGAGTCCGTCGACCATTTCGCAATCGGCGAAAGTGTCAGATAGCCGTCGGCTTTCCGGACGGGTTTATGCGCGCTCTCGCTTCGCCCGACCATGGCGGCCAGACGACTGCCGCTTTCGTCGAAGCGATTGCCAAGCACGGTGACGACCTCGCGACCTCCACCGGCTGCCGCCGATCGCTCGAGCGACACGCGCAGCCGATTTTGCGGATCGACCTTCCAGTCCGATGCACACGCACGAATGCGCTTGCCGTCCTTCACGCCGTTCTCAACCGTCCGCGGCAGGGTGCCGCGTCCGATCGTGGCAACCACGAACTGCGAAGCCAGCGAAGGCGTCGCCACGTGAACCGACACCCCGCCGCCATCGGCACGCGACCAGTCGCGGATCTCGTCAAGCATGACCTGCAGATGCCAGTGCATGCTCGGGTTTTCGATCATCGTGTCGGCGCTGGTGATGTAGTGCTCGCCCGGATAATCGGCGTCGGCGCGTCGAGCAGCTTCGAGCACGAGGATTGCGGTGCAGGTAGAGTCCTTGCCGCCGCTGACCGCACAAGCTAGCTTGTAGCCTTGCGCGATGAGTGTGACAAGCGTCGCGATCGCGGTTTCCATCCGCTCAGTCCTTTCGTTGAACATGTTGCTGTTCCCATTGTGAGTGGGAACACCCTCCCAACGGGAGCGTGCTCCCGCGAGGGTTAAAGGTTAGAGGCGGATCGGGTTTGCGGCGCGCGGTACAGGTCACCGCGTGCCGAAACAGTCTCCCAATTTCTGAGATAGGCATCGGCGATCGTCTCATTGCCGTGCACGACAATCACGTTCTCCGAGTTGAACCTGACCGCTTGTTGATTGTAGTTGTAGCTGCCCGTCTCGACCGTGATGCCATCAACGACGACGTACTTCGAATGCTGCAGCGGATAGGCGCTGACGATGCGCACCGGAATGCCCGCGTACACCAGGCTCCCGAGCGCGGCCTTTGCGCGGCCGCTGCGATCCTCCTCGAGATTGTTCCGATAATCGACCGTCACGGCGACATCGACGCCGCGGTGCTTTGCGTCGATCAGCGCGCGCACCACCGCGGACCACGTGAACGAATATGCCATCACACGAATGGAGCGTCGCTGCTGTCGATCGTGCGAAGTACGAGCCGCTCGGCGCCGCCATTCGGCGAGAACGCCACTTCGACAGCCGGACCGGTCTCGGCGTGCGCGCGCACCGCAAAGGCGAGCGCACCGCAACAAAACATTGACGCCAAGAGCGTCGCGATCTGGATTTGCTTTTTCATGCGATTCTCCAAGGTGTATACGAGGAAAAGCCCCGCGATCTTTCGAAAGCGGGGCCGGTCAAGCAGTCGGTCAGGAGCACGGCCTTGGTTGGCCGAGCGGAAAGGTTCTGACGCGGCCATCCTTGCAGACAATCGCGTCCGTTTTGATGGTCGACCGCTTCTCAGCGGCCGACTGCGTAAATCCCGCGTGTCGGTAGACCGGCGTTGGCGCCGGTGCGCTGCCGTGCATCGCGATCATCAGTATCACCAGGTTCGTCATCCCGTTCATCGATCGATCCTGCATCGATGGTTCAGGACGCGACGACGGCAGTAGCCGCCACCATTACCCAACGTCCGTCGACGAGCACGTCGCGCAGGCGCGAACCATTCAGCTCGTAGACGTGTTCCGTACCCGTGCGAACGGGTTTTGGACGCATCGAGATCGTCAGGCTGCGTGCCGGGGCGATCATCGTGGACTTCAAATTCATGGCGTTCCTCATCATAAAAAAAAGCGAGGAACGCCCCTTGCGGGGACTTTCCCCACAAGGGCTAACAGAAATTCGCGCCGCCCTAATGGGCCAGCGCGGCTACATCGATTACTGCATCAGCTTCCGCGATCAGGTCAGGCGTCTGTGAAATGAAAAACTCCCGCTCGTAGCCGCCCTGCTTCAACACCTCTCGCTTCATCCGCATGAACTGCACTTTGCGCTGCGGATCCAGCGGCCCATCCGACTCGTCACTGAACAGCGACTGGTACGGCTGACCGGCATTGCTGGCGCTATACAGCGCGATGCCACGCGTCAGGCACTCGTTGATCCAGACCTTCTGCCCACCCGACATCACCCCGACCGCCTTGGTGCTGACGTTGTCGGCGTCGTGCACGAGGATCTCGAACCCTTCCCGCAAGTCACCGTTGGCGAGCGTGCGCTGCGTCTGGATCTCGACTGTGAACCGGGTGCCGTAACACGCCAGCAACAGGTCGTTCACCGTCTGCGTGAGCGCCGGCCCGGCGTCGTCGATCGTCAGGGCAATCACGCCTTCGTTGCCGAGTCCCTTGGACACAAGCTTCCATTGCGCGATCTCGTCGGAAATACGGGCAGCAAACGCCTGCGTGGCGTCGAACCCAGCAAGATCGCGCTCGAGGCCCGCCAATTCGGTCTCGCGCGTCGCCTGACTGCGAATTAGTGCCTCGATCCGCGCGTCCGTCGCCGTCAGCCCGTTACGACACTCCGTCAGTTGCCGGTCGACGTCCGCGATGGCTTGCGTGACATCGACGTCCGCAAGGCGGCGTACCTCCGATTCGACTTCCCGAATCAGCGACGACACCCGCGCACGTTCCGTCTCCCGACGTTGCGTGGATTCGGCCTCGTCTTTAGCCAACGTCGCCAGTTCGGCGCGCGACGTGACCATCCCGGCTTCGGCTGCATCGAGCAACGGCTTCCGAGCAGCAAGATCGGTCGCGCGCTGCAACGCCTGTCGTTCGGCCGAGAGGCTTTCCGACACACTCTTCAATTCGGCCAGCTTCGCCGGAAGTTCAGCGAGCGCGGGCTCGAGCGCGTCGGCCTCCGCCTTTTGCGTTCGGTAGCGACCCCGAAGGTCCTGGATCGTCACCGTCTGGGACGTGGCCTCATGCGATGCTTTGCGCGCTTGAGCGAGCAACGGACAGGTTGAGTGGATCTCCATGCCCGCGCACGGCACCGCGTCAACGACCGCGGCCTGCGCCCGAAGGTTCTCCAGCAGCGTCGTGGCCGACGTGCCCTGGGACTGCAGCGCAGAGAGCGACGAGCGGAGCGTCACCAGATGCAAACGCTTCGCATCGAGTTCGGTGATCGTGCGCTGCAATGGCTCAAGGCGCGGTTCCAGCTGCCCGATACGGAGCACCGCCCCGTCGCGAGCGGCCGCTGCGCCCAGAATGCCATCACGTTGCTGAATCGTGCCCTCGAAGCCTCGAATCGCAGACTGGATCGCGCTTCGACGTTGGCTGGACCGTTGCCGGTCCGCCGTCGCGTCACGATCGATCGCCTGCAGCGTGGCATTAAGCTCGATGCGTCGCGTAGAGAGATCGCGGAGTCGAGACTCGACACCCGCGTTTTCGGACTGCTTCGCCACCAGCCCGACCCGCTGCTGCGTCAGATTTGCCGTCGACGACTGCAACGCGTCGCGCTGCACTTTCGCGGCGGTCAGCGCCTCGATATCGGTTGCGATCGATTGCTGCGTTTGCTCGGCGCGCTTACGCTTGCCGGAAAACGCAACGATCTCCTGCTGCACGACGTCGAGCCGCTTGGACAGTGCATTCGCAACGTCCCCCGCTTTCGCGGAGAGCGTGCGCAGGTGTTCGATCTTCAGTAGTTCGGCTAGCAGCGCCTTGATTTCGGACGCGCCATACGACGAGAGCGGCCGACGGTTCTGTGCCGAGAATGCACTCGTAAAGAACGCGTCCAGCGAGCCGAGAATCGCCTCAATGCAACGATCGTAGGTCTCGCCCTTGCCGTCCGACACCGTGCCGTCAGGCAATGTCACGGGCCGCCACTCTCCGTCAGTCGTGCGATAGAACAGAAAGTAGTCTGCCTTCCCGGTCTTGCCCGGCCTGCGAAATACGAACTCCGACCGATAGCGGATGCCGTCGTGCGTCCATTCGAATTCCTTGCGGGCCTGCACGCCGTAGACATGATCCCAATACGAGAACGCATCGACCGACAGCTTCGTTGCGCGCGACGGCATGATCCGGTACGGATGCAGGTTGTCCATGATCGTCGTTTTCCCGGCACCGTTCGGGCCGGTCAGCGCGATCAGTCCGGTCGGGAGCACTTCCAGATCCAGCTCGAGCCGTTCGCGCTTCATGCCGTCGCGAACGCCGAGAAAGCCTTCGAGCACGAGTTTCAACGGACGCATGACGACACCTCCTGATACGGGGCATCGTGCAGGTAGTCCGCCGGCAGCCACGCTTCGTTGCCGTCATCAGGCCACGGGTCAGTCGCCACCGATGGAGCAGGAGCAGGAGCCGGCTTCAACAGCGTGCCGACCGCGGCGTGTTCGACAGCCTCGGACACGGCCGCAAAGTCCGCAACGGAACCCGTGAGGACGCCATTCCAATCGGCCTTGCCAGTCATCGCTTGCAGTTCACGCGGCGACCATTGGCCTGCGTAGCCACTATTGAAGGACCAAAGCAGGTTTTGCAACTGGACGTCCGGAACCACGGCGAGCTCCGGCTGATCCGATTCGATCGAATCAGCCAGCACGATAAAGCCGTTGCGCTGGGCGACCGCAAATCCGCGCGCTTGGCCGAACGGTTGATGAAAAATCCCGGCAACGAATCCCGCACGCTCCACGAGATTCTGTTGAAGGGCGCGGGCATTCGCTTTGGAAGCGACGAGTTTTGTCCAGCTTGCGCCGGCAGGATAGAGACCAAACATGAGCACACTCCAGCGATGTTGGACGGAGTGCGCCCCACGGGGTCACGCCCCGCCAGGGATAAAGAAAATTGATGCAGCGTTACTGCGATCGATGCGTCGTGCGACGCGGGGTGAACCTCGTTTCGATAGCCCGAGGGCTATCGGAACACGGCTGAGTGTTCAAAGTTAAGCGGCAAACAGGTCATCGTCGAGCCAGGACAGTGACGACGACTGCGATACCGTTTCGACATGGGCTGTCGGTAGTGTCGCAACATCCTGCGACGGCCGATCGACAAGCGAATCGGCAACCTGGTCCACCGCCGGCCCCCGCAATTGCGCGACGCGGTCGAGCACGGCCGCAGCGATCGCGTCCGCGTCCCCGGTGTCGAGCAACTGCAGTCGTTCCAGCACGGGCGACGGCACAACACTGGCCAACTCGCACCAGCGCGCCACCTTGGCGTTCACCGTGAGCTCTTTGCTGATGCCTTCGGCGCGGCTGCGGACAACGGGCAGCACACGCGGCTCCAGCTTCAACCCCGCCGCACCAGCAAACATCGCCTCGATCGCCTTGCGGTCGACCAGTTGCCGGTGCTCCTCGTCGATCTGCCAGCGAACCCGCACGAACTTGCCGGCCGATTCGGCAGCAAGCGCCGCAAGCTGCTCCGCGTCGGGCGGGCCGTCGAACTCGAGATAGACCATCTCGCGCGACGGCGTCGCGACCAGCTGCGACGTCGCGCCATCCGCCGAGACATCCCAGACCAGGTAACCCTTGTCGCCCTCCTCACCGTAGTGGAAGCGCCCGATCGAACCCGGATAGCCAACGCGCCGGCCGGCAAGGTTCCAACCCTGAGCTTTGTGGATATGGCCGAGCATGAACGCGGCACACTCGGCGTCGAACAGCGCGCCGAGGCTGAATTCATGGTCGAAGCCCGCCATCGTGACGCCGTGCTCGGTCGTGCACCCGTTCACCGTCCCATGCGAGATGCCCACCGTCCGAATCCCCATCCCGCGGAATCGGCGATTGAGCCGGCCCGCCGCAGACAGATAGTCCGACAGAACCTCGCCAAGCGATGTCGACGCCGATAACGCGCCAACTTTCAACGCGAGATCGCCCTTGTTGATGGTTGGCAAACAGGTGAACACGGCGTCCGGATTCAGGCCCATGAAATCGAGCATGTCCTTCTCGGAAAACACGGGCCCGGTGGATGCGCGGAACTCACCCTCGAACAGTGCCACCTGACAGATCCGATCCGCCACAAACACCGGATAGCGCGCGCCCATCAACGCAAAGTTGTCGAGCGTGCCGGGCGGCTCGTGCGAGAATGTGCCCTGCAGCATGATCACGGGCATCGCATCGGCGAGCCGGTGCACCTGCGTCGCAAGCGCATGCAGTGCAGGCGCGTGCGCATCGAGCCGATGATCGGTCGAGTCGCCCGAGACGACGCCGACACGTGCACCACGCGCGATCGCATCGTCCACCGCGTAGCTGAAACATCGGTCGGCCTCGGCGAGGTTTTCCGGCGAGTAGTGCAAGTCAGAAAAATGCGCGATTTCCATCGTTGCCTCCATAATGAAAAATGGCCGCCTCACGGCGGCCAACAATTAATGAACGCCGACACCCGGCGAACGAGAATTACTGCGGGAAGAGCACGTCGCGCACCCGCATCAGCGTCTTGCCGAGCAGGTTCGACCCCTGCCAGTTCGACGGATCCGCAATGCGCGGATCAGTTTCACCGAGGCCGACGCCCCAGATGCGGTCGTACGGGCTCGCCTCGACGAGCGTGGTCGTCCCCATTTCCCGCAGCGCCACTGCGAGATCCGCGTTTTGCCGAAATTTCTCCCGGCAGCCGACGAACATGATCGATTCGCGACTCCGTTCCCAGGCGACGTTATCGAATCCGCGGACAACGCGTCCAAGACGTTTATGCTCGCGCGGCGAGGAAGCCGCGAGGATCTGCGACGCGGTGGCGAGGTCCTCGAACAGCATCGCCTTCGCGTACATCACGAATTGTTCGGTGCACGTGAAGGTAACCCCGTGATACGTGAAGAGACTTGGATACCAATTGCTCAGTACGTCGATGGCGCCAAAGAACGCCGTGATGTTGCCGATCCGGCGCATACATTTCTCCGAAATGGATAGTCAAGAGATGGCCGCTTGCGCGGACTGGTTCGATGCGTCAAGGACGCGGTCGAAAGCACTTGAGCAAACTCACTTTGCTGAGATGCTCTCCGCTGAAAAGAACACCAGCCCCGAAGGGCTGGCGAAATGTTGATTGCCGTTACCGCTTGTTGAACGTCTCGACAGCCTCTGCGATCTCTCGGTCGAGGACGTCCGGTGCGTCGATCGCGGCAATCAGCCTTGCGATCATGACGTCGACGTCTGCCGACCGCTCTGTCCAGCCACGCCCGAATTTCCCGTGGCCGTAGATGCGGAAGTGGTCGCGACGACCGTCGACGTTGAGACGAAGCCGCTGCAGCAGGTCCTGTAAACGATCCCGCTTCTCCTCAATGGATTCCGGAGGCGGATCACCGAAGTCGACGCGTGGTGTACCGTCGACATGCGACGGGCCTGCTTCGTCATCGAACATCGATTCGCCGCTTGCTTCGGACGGATGAAGCGAAATGACCGTGCTCCCCGCGCCGAGCAGCGCGACCGCACTCTGGGCCGCTTCGATCGCCGGCGGCGAGTCATCCGCGCCATCCAGCAGCGCCCCGATGTCGATATCGGCGTCGAGGACCGTCAGCATCTGCGGCTGGCGAACCGGCTCGCCGTTCTCGTTGATACGCGTGATGTCGAACTCCCGCTTCGACAGCCAGAAACGCGTGCCGGTGAGCTTGCCGCGCGCCAACTGAACGGTCTGCATCGCCGCGTAGGCCTTCTGCAGCACGTAGATCGAGTTGGTCGGTAGTTCGATCAGCCCAAGACCCTTGATGTCGGGAATCGCAAATACGAAATGCGCGGTGAGGTTGCATTGACGGGTCTGGTACTGCGGGCACTGCTCGGGATCGCAGATGCCGTCCGCAATGGCCTCGTCCTGGCGCAAGATCACATCGCGGCCACCGAAATGGCGCGTGACGCGCTGGGCGCGGGGATCGTGCTGGGCTTTCGCGTAGGTCTTGCAGTACCGAATGCCGTCCGGCCCATACTGGGAGAAGAACTTCCGGCCCGACGTGCCCCATGAGGCCATTTCGTTCGGGAGGTTCTGCATCCAGTCGTTGAAGGCGAATAGCACCGGAAACCGGTACAGGCGCAGCCCCTGCCCGCGATCCTCGCCGTACAGATTGAGGATCTCGTCGGCGACGTCCGGATTGTTGAAATCCGACCGACGGCAGGTGAAATAGTCGACATTCTTCGGCGCGAGCGCGTTCCGAAGTTGGCATTGCGATTCGATCGCCTTGCCAATCGTTTCGAACGAGTCGCCTGCGGCGACTATCGTTTCGTAAAGCTTCACCGCCTTCGGATTCTGCCGCGCCTTGGAGGTGAGCACCTTGATACCCGGCCGGATTCGCCCGATCACGGGAGGGCGCATGGCCCGTTCCTCGACCACGCTGCGCGCGGGACCGCCCAACATACTGACAACAGCATTCATGATGGTTTCCTTGCAAGAATAAAGATCGCCTGAGTGCGCAATGTGCTGGCCGACTGCTCCAACTCACTGGCTGCCGCCTCTCCGCGGCGTTCGGTGATGTGTGAAAGAAAGATGCGGCGCTCGGGATCGCTGTACATCGCGACCTGAGCCACCTCGCACCGCGCACGCCAGGACGGCGACGCGGAATCTGCGGTTGCACGCTCCTCGGCGATCGTGTTGCTGATCACTGTGGCGATGCGCGCGTCGAGACGGTTGGGAAGCATTGGAACCTCCGGGACAGAACGAAACGGCGAAAAAAAAGCGCGTTCCCCGGTCGAGGAACGCGCTTCTTGGATTCGGTGGAAATGACCCAAGCACCACGTCCCTTCTGGGGACGTGGTGCTCAGGGAGCCGGTCGGCTCATATCGAGGACGTTAAGCCGTCCTCGCGCAGCATGGTCACGCCGCGCAACTACCCATTTTCGGAATTTCCATTCCGCCGCAGGATCACGGCTCAGTCGGCTACAGTCGTTCTACCCAAACTCTGGTCTGGAGAGAGACACCCGATGTCCGGGCTCGAACGACGTCGCGGCGCAAATGAATGCGGCCAGCAACGAATTTTATGACTGAAAAAGGGGGAGCGCGGGCGAGGCGCTCATCAGCAGAAGATTCCACACCAGTTGCCAACTGGTCGGAGCATGCCCGATGGCACTGCTTATACAGAAGATGGACTTCGGGCTTCGAAGTCTAGGTCGATGCGTCGTTGACGCGAGAAGTAGAGTCAGTATTGCGGAAAATCCCGCTCGCAATCCCCGAAAAGCTCGCGAAAACAGACTAGCTTTTGCGGCAAATTGTTAAATCGGGTTCCCTCACAATCATCGGTGAGAGAGACCACCCGAAAAAGCCATGGCCGCTGTTCTTGATTTGCCGCCGGACCCCCATGAGGAACCGTCCGTCGCCCCTGCACACCCCGTAGACACTCCCGCCGAGCCGGCCCCATCGGCGAGCGGTTTGAAGCCGATCGAACGCCTTACCAGTGACACGCGAATCGCGCGGATCATCCCGACGTCCGATTCGACCACCGTCCTGCGGTACAGCTCGCAATTCGCTCGGAATTTCATTCGCGGCGACTACAACTTCTGTGCGTCGAAAATTGCCGTCGCGCGCGGCGGCAAGACGCGGGCACTGGAAGTAGCGTTGCGGGACGCCTCGGAATGGCTGCGCAAGGCGATCGAGTGGGTGGAGAAGCACAACGCACGCAAGGTCGGACTCCCTCACGAGCGCATCGAACTGCAGATCACGCGGCCGCTCGCTGGCCTGCTGGTGCGCTGCCTCACCCAGTACGATCGGCTCTTCGTCTCGACGATGGAGGCACTGCTCGCCGAGAAGATCACCGCACAAGACCGGGCGACGATCCTCGCCAACGCCGAGGGGCGCATCGAGCGGATCGCCCGGATTTGCGAGCCCGACAACGACCAGTACGACTCCGACGGCTCGCGTCGCGAGCAGTAACGCGATCTCAGCCTTTCGAACGTAGTCTGCCGATGCACTTGACTGTGCCGGCAGCGGGTTACGCTCGACCAGACAATTGAGGGGATACCATGGACATACGAGAAATCGAGGCCCTGCACGCGCAGTACGCGTCGCAGCCCATCGTGATCGACATCACCGGGCACGTAAAGGCAATGTCGGCATTGCCGGCACCCTCGCGGTCTGCCAGCGATCGGTCGCGGGCCGCGCGCATCACGCGGTATGGGCGAATCGCCAAGCCCGCATTGATCGCCTTCGCGGTTGCGATGGTGGTGGGCGCTGGCGGCATGAGCGCCGCGAAACTGTGGCGGGCCATGCATACCCCGGCCCCGCACGCCGCAGTGGCAGTGGTACCGCCCCGCCCGGATTCCGCGCAAGGCGCTCCAGTCTCACCTCGCCCGCTCACCTCGGCTGACCCCGCCGGAGAGGGCAAGCCAGTGGCCGAGGGAATGGCGAAGGTCGATCCCCGTGAACTGGCCGCGCACTCGAGCGAAGCCCCCGCTGTTGCCCCAAAGGCAGCCCCGTCGCCTGCCAGTGACGTCGAGCAAGCCGAAGCATCGCCGATTCGTGTACCGCGTCGAGCGGCTCCGGCCCAAGCGTCGAATGGCGCAGCAGCCGCACCAGCGACTCCGCAGCCGCAGACCCAGGTCAATCGAGCGCCGGTTCGACCGCAACCGGACACGGAATCTACCGCGCAGCTGCCCGCGCCGCATCCCGTCCGGCATATCGCACCACGCCGACACGTGGCACCCAAAGCGCAGCCGGACGCGGCCGCCGCACCTGCAGCCGCACCGGCCCCCACGTCCAAGGCCCCGGCAGCCGCAAAGTCCGGCGACGTTCAAATATTCTGATCGAGGTCCCGCATGAAAACCAAATCGCTCAACGTCACGCTGCTCGCAGCAGGCGCAGTCATCCACGGCGACCTGATCCTCGACCACGGCGTCAGTGCATTCGCGCTGATTAACGGCAGTATCGTCTCGACCGCCGGCCTCCTGCATATCGGGCAGGGTGGCATGGTTAAGGGGCAACTTCAAGGCGAATACGTGCGCATCGACGGCGCAGTCGAAGGCGACGTGCACGCGCGCGAAATGCTGGAGATTAACGGGCGGGTCAAGGGCAACGTCTATTACTGCGGCACAATCCGGCTTGGCCCGAAAGCCTCGCTCGATGGCAAGATCAGCCGCGTCGCGCGCGAACTCGTGATCGAAAACACCGCCGAACCGGTGCAACAGGTCCCGCCGGCTGAACCGGTCGCGCCCATCGCTGTGGCAGCGGTTTAACCGCCACGCGGGAGAGTCTCAAATGCGACTCGGCCGCCGGGTGGCGGCCGACGTAGTCGGGAGATAGATCAGTCGTAGGGTGACAGAGTGTTTGCAACGGTGCACGCTGAAAATCAACGACTTACGTTTAGTCGCGCCACAGGTGCCCGGGCGGGCGCGTCAGAGTTCGTGCGACTGGCCTACTTCCGCGCCAAAGTTGTAGCATTTCGCAGTACGCGATTGGCCGTAGCCGACCCAAAGTGGAGGTTTGCAGTTTGACAAAGCAGTCTTTCAAGAATGTTGAAGCAGAGACGCGAGCGGCATCCTATCGACGCGAGTCGGCTCGTGCGACCAGTTGGACCTCTGCATTTGCGACATTGGGCTGCTTGTAAAGGTTAAGGCGCTCTGGTTCGGCTTGTGCCAAGGCAAAGAGGGCTTTGCCGATTCCGGCTATGAGCTTGCGGAGGAGCGTTTCCAGCGGTCTGCATTGCGCCGCCTCAATGTAGAGGGATTCAGTGAACTGAAGCAGGGGCAAGGAAATGAGCGAATCTTCAAGTGGTTGATGCGTTGAGGCCCTGAAGTGCATAAGTTGCTCGTCCGAATGCGCAATGACCTTTCGGCGAAGGCTGAGCATCGCCTCCTTCAGTCGTGTCTCTTCCGGATTGAGCTGTAATCCGATTGCTCTTAAGCCAATGGTGGTCTGCCCCCTCGATGGTTCAAATGGTCTTGCAAACGAGATGATGAGACTAGCCTCGTAGCAGCGGAATTTGCGAAGCTCCACACGATTGTATCTGGCCTCAAAATCGCACTCTTCCATGAGGAACGTTAGGGCCGAAAGAGCCTGCTGAAAGTCCCACGTCGAATAGATGAGGCGATGGAGTTGACCATCGGTGAGATTGGGCGGTGGTTCAAGCATGGCTGCTTCCGTTTATCGCATTTCGGCTATAGGATTACCGGTTTTATTGCATGCATCCTTCATGGCCGCAAGCACGATCCACGCCGCCCCAGATCCCCATTGTTCGGGGTGGTCTATCATGTACTTTTCGACAATGGCCGTTGCCTGTGCGGTGTTTAGTCCGAGTTGCAACGAACATTTTTGAAGGTTGCCTGCCAACGGGATATTAGCGTTCGCCATCAACGGCGAAGACAGCAGGCCATCTAGAACCCCCGCAACATAGCGCTCACGCTCAAGCGGCGAAAGCGCTTGGTAGCTGTTTCCCGTGTAAAAGCCGTTGGGGACAACCACACGCGCAGGATAGGCCGCCGTGCATGCCCCTGCCAACATCAGCAACCCCACAAACGCCTTTCTCATTGTTTTCCCCGATCGTGCTGCGGTTTGCCCGCGCTGGAAGTTTACCCCACGGCTGTCATTCGGCGGACTTGCGCAGATACAGGAGATCCGCATTAGCGACAGGGTGGCAATCCGCATGGTATGCATGGAGTTCTCTATCGAGCGCGGCTGCGGTGGGATCGTATTCGTTGGCGGGGATGATGCTCTCACAGTCTTCGAACGGCGCCCCATCTTCGGCGTCGATGATATCCGTATCACATGGAAGACCGATAGACGAGCGCCGCCAGACATAAACGGAAAGGGCGGACTGTTGGTCTATTTTCGGGAGTATCCAACCCATACACACGCCGGATAACAGCAACACCGGCGAGCGCGCTAGCGCCTGCTCAACATCGCGCCGGAGCTTAGGCACCTGGAGCTCATTGAAAAATGCGCCCTTATTTTTGTTTACATAGGGGTCCACGTCTATTGCCGGGTGCCCGAGTACCCAACTGGCTATCGCCGCCATGGTGGTTTTGCCCGCTCCGGTGCAGCCATCGAACGTCACTATCCCGCGTTCGACCGTCCTAAGCCGTTCCAGTACATCCGCGACGCTGCACACAGTCCGATCCATCGAAGTGATCTTGCGGTTGTTGTCGTGGCCCTCATATTACCGTCTAGACCCAGAACTAGCGCCGTTGCATAGTTCGGACGGGTGACGGGGGGGCGGGTCTCTCAGCCGCCAACCCGATGCATGGTTGCGGACATCGACCATCGGCTGACGCTCCCGGTTCACTGACCGGTCTAAGGGCTCGCCATGGCGTGCATCCGCAATCAACGTAGGCCAGTCGCACCAGCTCCGTCGCCGAGTCGCAAAACGGTGGCGCCAGTCGCACTTACTCTGACGCCCTACGTCAGTCGATCTTCGATTCGATCACAAACCGGGAAACCGGGTTTTTTTTGATGGTCGAGATAACGAGGCTGTCCCGCGCGCGCGTCATCGCGACATAGAACAGGCGACGCTCTTCCGACTCCGGGCTCTTTTCATCGGGCACCACGCCCTCTTCTGCCCGGCTGATCCACACGTGATCCCATTCCAGGCCTTTCGAGCTGTGCATGGTGGTGAGCACCAGCGCGCCGTCGACGGGCTTGTTGTTGTCGCGCTTGAGGAAGTCGATACGCTCCGAAAACAGCCCATTCAAGCGGCTGATCACGTCGTAGGTGCCCTGAATGGCGCGGATCGCCTGATCGCCCTTCGCGTAGCCCATCATCCACTCGAACACGCCTTCGAGCGCGAGCGAATAGAATTCGCGCTCGCAAAGCGATTGCCACTCCGCCAGTCGCTTCATGAACCCCCGGTATGCCGTGGCCGTATCGTCCGCGAGCCCGAGCGCGACCAGATCCTTCTTCTGCCGCTGCACGAAGTCTGCGTCCATGTCCCGGTGCAACGCGGCCAGATCGGGCGAACTCATGCCCATGTGGGCCAGCACCGCGTCGACGCCGTTCTGCTTGCGCCCCTCGACTATCTCGAGCAGGTTGCACATCAGCGCGCCCTGCGGGCGATTGAGCACCGAGCTACCCGATGCACGGTAGTACCGCACGCCATGCGATCGACATACCGCCTCGATCGGATCGAGAATGCGGTTCGTGCGCGCGAGAATCGCGCATGACTTGCCCGCGGTCAGGCGCGGCTGCAATGCCTCGACGGCGGCCACCGCATCCGCATACTCGTCATCAAACCGCTGGCTGCCAATGCCGCCCCCTTCGCCGCGCTCTGCCCGTAACACTTTCGGGATGCGGTCGGCGTTGTTGCGGATCACCCTGTCGGCAGCCGACAGGATCTCGGCCCGGCAGCGGTAATTGCTGCCAAGCACGATTTTCTGCGCCTCGAAGGTGCCGGCAAAGCTCTCCATACCGCGAAAGCCGAGCGCCGCGCGGAATCCGTAGATGCTCTGGTCATCGTCACCCACGACGGTCACGTGCGCGCCGGCGCGCGCATGCAATTCGACCCATCGGTATTGCAACGGATCCGTGTCCTGAAACTCGTCGACGAGCAGATCCGTGAATCGGTACGGGCGAATCTCGCTGCTTTCCATGCCGGCGACCGAAAGCCGCAGCATGTCCTGGAAGTCGATCTTGCCGTTGCGTTCGAGTGCGTCCTGATAGGCGCGATATAGCTGCGCCTCGGTCGTGCCGGCGTCGACCTTTCCGAAATTGGTCTTGATGCGCTCGATGATCGGCACGGCCTCTTCGACTTTCCATTCGAGGCCCAACTCCGTGATCACCCGCGCGAGCATCCCGAGGCGGTCGCCATCGGAGGCTATGTCGCGACGCGGCCGGCCGGGTTGCCCCAATTGGCGGAACGCCAACGAGTGAAATGTGCCCGCGATGAGCTGTCGCTTCGCGTCAGGCCCCGCCACGGCCAGGATCCGGTCGCGCAACTCCAGCGCGGCATCCTTGCTGAAGGTCACGGCGCCGACCACCGCGGCCGAATCGGCGAGCAGCCTGGCCGCTTTGGCCGCAATCGTTTTTGTCTTACCCGCGCCCGGGCATGCTATCGCGAGACAGTGGCGGCGCAGGAGTGCCACCTCGCGCTGTTGGGGATTCAGTTCGTCGAGCATAGCACTCACCTGCTCGGCTTACCGGCCGCGAACCGTCGTCATCAGCCGCAGGTGCGTCATGTACCCCCGCAGGCCGATCGGATGGAACTTGCGCAGGAATCGCGCGGTTTCCTCGTCGACGTCCGACTGGTCGCGCAGACCGTTCCAGACGAGGAAGTCGAAGTGGTCCATCACCTGGTCGAACTTCATGATGAGCGTCAGCAGGCGATAGGAAAAGCGCGTGTACGCCTCGACCTCCACCGACAGCGACGGCTTCGTGACCGTCGGGGAGAACACGACCTCGCCGCTCTCGCGCATCGACGCTTCGGATTTCTGGCGATACTCGCGTGCGACCTCCAGCTGCTCGCCGACATACGCTTCCAAATTCTTCAATTGGTTGTCGAGATACGTCGTGACGACCTCCTGATCCTCCGCCCCGAAGGTCGACCGGCCGAATCGCTGCATGTTGATGCTCATCCGGTTCAGGTACGGCCACCACTGTTCGAACAGCGGCTTCATGCGAGTGTGGTTCAGGCGAACCTCGGCCGTCACAACGGCGGCGCCCGACAGCTGCCGGCTCATCAGCTCCCGGCCGATCTCGCGGCGGCGCAGGACAATCGCGGCACGCTCGGCCGGCGACAGATCCTTGAAGAGCTTGCGCGTGCGCGCAACCTGCTCACGTTTCTCCTGCACCTCCGCGTCACTGATCATCCCCTCTTTGTGCAGCGTCGCGGCGGCGGTTTCCATTTCGACCAGCTCGCGCTCGAGTTCGCCATCATCCGCGCCGTCGGTCGTCGGCAGCGCGGGAGTATCCGTCTCGCCGGTGGCAACGACGCCGGCGCCCGCCGTCTCTGCATCGGCGGGGACGTGCGGTTGAGTGGTCGCGAGCGTCTCGGTTTCGCCATCGAGGACGGGCGTCGCTTCGTTGATCGTGCTCATTGGGAGGGCTCCTTGTTGGTTGATCGTCACCGCACGCGCGGCATGCGACTATTTTTGCGACGACTGGGAACCTCCGTGGCACCGAAACGTGGCCGATTTTGAGGGGCTTTTGGGACCGTCGTACGCGCGGCGGGCGACGAAATTAATAAAGCCGCTCAACCGGTTGAGCGGCTTCAGGCAGAAAGCTCCAGGTTTTTAGCTAGCTTTCCGTCCTTCACGTGCGTGCGAACTGGCACAAGCCGGTCATCTCCTGGATGTCCGTGAACCAAGCATCGACGTTCTGGTAGTCTGCGCGATCCACCCTTAGGGTGCCAAAGTAATTGCGACTGACACAACAGTTGTGGGAATGGCGGGGCGTGTCGAAGACGATCGGTGCGACGCTGAGCATCAGTCGGACGGTGTCTACGTCGATCTCATTCATTGCGGCTTGAGTGTCAGCCGACCGTTCTTCGTTTTGTTCGACCATCGTTTCCCGGCGCCAAGACGGTCTACATGCTTCTGAAGGTCTTTTGCCCATGAAAAATCGGCTTCAAGGCCGAGGTCGCGCACGAGCCTTACAACCTTCACGCGTTTGCAGTGGCTCAAAAACTCGTCCAGCACGTCGGAGCGGATATTACGCAAGCCGACCATCAGGTTGCTCGCCTCCTCCATCGACTGGCCCTTCCCGATATCGCTCGCGAGCTCCAGGATGGCCCGTTCAGGCACAGAGACCAGCACTCCGGGATCGCCGGCCGGAAGGGGTTTCAGGCCCTTCTCGTAGGGAAAATCGTCGTCGAACAGGGTTGTAGTCTGGTACGAGTAGCTCAGGTGTTCCGCCACCCACGGAGGAATGCGGTACGACTTCTCTCCCCATAGAACTACCTTTTCCCGGAAGGCGATATTGTGGTGTACACCCTGCCAGGCAAGGGCTGTTTTGCCACCAACATGAAGGCCGGGTATGCATCGGCTCAGATAGGCGATCGAGCCATCTCTTGATGGCGTGTCGCCGGTCAAAAGGTAGACCCCCTGCGAGAGACGCTGCAGCCAACCGGATTTGACCATGTGCGCTGCGAGCGCGGCGCTCACCCCCATGTCCCTGAGCATGTCGGAATCGATCGGGTGGCTACGCCGGGTTTCTTGCAGAAGCCGCTGGACTGTCTTGTTGCTCATCCCGGGAACTCGTTTGCGTTATCTGGCTGCAGTATATACGGTTAACATTTTATTATCTGCAATTTTTTAACGCACCAATCGAATCGCCGCCTTGGCAGCTACCTTGCTGAAGACGCGTTGCTTTCCTGCCGAAATCCGATCGGATGTCTGAGATTCAGCGAATAAATAACGCGAACTATGAAGGGCGCATGCATTTGCGCCGTGGCGCCGTAAGGTGTTTGCCATGCGGCCCGATCAACTGCCGATTCCACTTTCGTGTGCATCATGCCCCCGATCGTAAGGACCAAAGTCCACGACTGCCATTTCCTGTTTTCCGATGAATCCGTTACTGGTATGAAGACGCCGCATGCCAGAGCAGCCCACCGACGCACGCGGCGGCCACAATCCAGTACGGAGCCAGCACCGGGATCGGTAGGATGAGGACCGCAAAGGCGGCACCGAACACGGTCAACAGGCCGTGCGCGGCCAGATGGAAGGAAACCGGGCTTGCGTAGCCGGCCGCGGCCGCCCGGATCTTTCGACGCACGACGCCGTCGGTGAACATCGCGGCCGCAAAAACGAAAGTACCGAGGATCCAGAGCTTCATCACCGTGGCCCGGTAGACCGCGCGGTAGACCAGCCGCCAGAAGTTGTGTGCCCAGGTATGCGCGAAGCCGGACACTCCGGCGTCGTTGATCGTCCCATCCCGCGTTCCGGCCATCGTCGCGCGAACGATCCCCGTCTCGACGAAGTAGCGCCGGAAGATGCCATTGGTCGAATCGACGGCCGCATCTGCCCGATCTTCGCCAACCGTCGCGACGACAGAGCGCGTCTCCGCCGCCGGGATCACGAACAGCGCTTGATCCGGCAGCACCGGCATGATGATCCCGGCAATCAGCGGCACGAAGAAGAACCAAACCTTGCCGTGCTGGAAAAACCGGCTACCCGCCATGTCCGGCTCCCCACAAACTCATCAGCGCCATCGTCGCCCGCACCAGCAGGTAGACCGGGAACGCGACCAGTCCGGCCGATCCGACATAGAAATGGAGCGGCCGCCGTCGAATGAACATCGCAAGCGCATAGGCCATCGCCTTCTGCCCGCGCGCGAATTCCGCGGGCACCGGCGCATCGGGCTCGTCCTGCGCGGCCGCCGTGCTGATCGCGCGGCGCGCGACATCCCGATCGACCCTAGCGAGCGTCGCTATCAGAGAAGGTGTGAGCGACATCGTATTCCTCGAAATAGAGCCGAAAGTTCTCGCCGGTCAACGCGCGCGCCGCCAACTGAAACGCCGCGGAGCGCTGGCTGATGTTCTCCGGGCACCGCTCGTCGACCATTTCCTTGGTGAGCGTGGCGTGCCGCGCCTCGAACGACGGTATCGGCTCGAACATCGGCGACCAGACGTGGTACCGCTCGCCGTCGCGCGCCACATAGCGGCGCGCATACAGCAGGTGCGCGGGTATGAACAGACCTTGCATGAACGCGACGTGCGGCGACCCAGTCTTGCGCACGCGCTTGAAGCCTTCGAGCCCCTCCGTCAGCATCTCCTTGACGAGCGATTCCGACTTGCCGATAAAATTTTCGCCGATGAAATCGGCCACACGCGTGCACGCCAGCTCAAGCTCCGGGGCCAACGTGAAAACCGGCATCAGGCGAGCCGACAGCTTGTGATCGCGGATGATTTTTTTGAATACGGCAGACATGCGTAGGTTTTCAGCCTTTTAGGATTGGAATACGGCCCTGATACACCGATGCGCCCGAAATCCGCATGAAATACTGCAGGTTCGGAAGCCCGTGGATCAGGCGGGTTGGGATCAGCGGCACCTTCTCCAACTGGAGCGAGCGGGTGACCGATCCCGTAAATTCACCGACATGCGCCTCGCTGCCCGTACTCGTGCTGCTCGACATCACGAGATTGCGAATCGCGGTCTCGCCGACCTTGTCGGAGAACCACTGAGCAGTGTCGCTGTCCTCCAAGCGTAAGATGATCTGGTTGTTCAGATTCCCCAAAACCTGCAGCATTTTGGCGGCATTTCCCAGTCTGGCTTCGAGGTCGGCCCGCGCCTGGAACGCGACGAACGCCTTGAAGCCCGCACCGCGGCCCTTGTTCAGAACCTGAATCACCTGCTCGTTGATGGCCTCGGCGATCTCGTCGATGATGAGCACCACTTCCGGCGGTGAGGCGTAGAAGTTGTAGATCGAGCCACACACCGCCGCGACGTCGGCGAGGATCATCGACGCGATCGCCTTCTGCACGATGTTGTTCGATAACGAGTCGAGGCCCATGTACAGCACGGCCTTCTGCTTAATGATCTTGTCGATGTCCCAGATCTCGCGCTCGTCCTCGAAATCGTCGGCCTTCGGTGCGAGCATCAGCCCTGTTTCGCCGGTCGCGAGCATCTGCAACAGCGGCAACGCCGACGCGATGATCCGCATGTAGTGCTCGCGATCGTGCGTTTGCGTCGCGATCAAGCCGTCGATGGTTTCGTGGCCCTGGTCCAGCGTCGCGAATCGCGCCTGATAGAGCGAGATCATCCCGTCGATGCGAGACACGCCGGGCTTGTTCGCCATCTTGACGGTATCGGCCGCGACGAGCGTTTCCCAATCGCTCAACCCTCGTTCGATGAAGAAGCGCTTGAGCGCCTTCTCCAGCAGCGTGGTGATGCCCGACTGCGCATACTTCAGGATCGACCGCAGCGTCGGCTTGTCGCCGATATACAGCTCACCCTTGACGGCGCGGTCGATGAACAGGAACGCGAAGTCCCGAAAGGGCCCCTCCTCCATCAGCTGCGCGATTCGGCTCGGGATTTCGGACGGCTGGCTCCAGTTCTCGATCGGATTGAGGCGAATCGACTCGGACGGCTTGGCCTGATTGAAGTAGAGGAACTTGCGACCGGCGCGCGCGCACTCGCGCTCGACCCGCTCCTTCCATTCCTTGTCGTTCTTCGGATCGACGATCAGCAGCACGTCGCCGAGGTGAATCACCTGTGTCGAAATCACCTCGTAGGTGCGAGTCTTGCCTGCACCGGTCGTGCCTCCTACCAGCGTATGGCCGCCCATCGCCTTGTAGTGGAACGGCACAAGGCCCTTCTTCGGCTCCATCCCGTGAATCCAGGACGAACCTTGGGGCATGCGGTCCCGGATGCTGTCTTTCGGCGCGAACAGTTGCTCGATGAGCGCTTCCAGCTTTCGGCCCGGCTCGGTTTTCGGCAGCCACGCCGGCAAGCTCGGGATGTCGGTGGTCGGCATCCGCAGGATGTCGTGCGCGATCTGGCAATGCTTCTGCGTCCACTCGTAACCGATCCCCAGATACATGGAGCTCGCCTCTTCACGCATACGCTTCTGGATCGCGAGCAGCTTAGGCACCTCGAGCGTCGTCAGCCACTTCGTCGAAATTGCCATGCGAAACTTCAGTGCGCGCCAGACCTGTGACGATCGGAGTGCCAGCACCGCGAGTCCGAAGAGCGCGAACGCCCATCCATATGGCATCCCGGAGAACGGCAGGATCGCGATCGCGAGCAGCCAGCCGATCACTGCGCGAAACTCGTAGATCGGCCGGAAATGGTTGATGTAACTGTTCACGAGTTACGCTCCAGAATTAGCTCGCCGGCGCGGGCGGCGATCGTGATTTCCGTCGGTTCGTTGCCGAGCAACAGCGAGCGCCGCCGTAAATGCTCGATCAGCGTGTCGCTCGCGACGCCGTAGCTTCCGATCAGGCGCTTCGGCAACACGAGACCCATGTCGCCCCACTGGACCTTGGCCTTGCCCTTCTGAACGTCCTGACGTAGTGCGCGGAATAACTCAACGATCATGCGCGGTGCACCCTTCAGGACCTCCCCGAACGCCTGCGGGGGCGGTTCGGTCTTCCCGGGTGGCGGACTGGCCACGGGCGGGCCGACCGGGTTCTCGCGGGGATTCATCGGGGTAGCCGACGGTTTGTTGGGCCGTCTGTCAGGGCTCGTGTCGGGTGGCGGGTCAGGTGTTGGGTCGGCTACCACCGCCTGCCCGTCGCCATTCATGGCCGGCGCGGTCGCCGTGGGAATGGCGGGTTGCGGCGCGTCGGGTGGTGCAGCCATGTCGACGTCCGGCGCGATGACCGGCGCGGCCGTGCCCCCACCCGGCGCGTGCGCCGCCGGCTTCGGCTGCGCTTGCACCGGTGCAAGCTCTCCCGCCACGTGGATCGCGGACGGCACCTCGAATTGGACTGGCGCGAACACCCCACGCTGCGCCTTGCGGTCGAACTCGGCCGCCGTCGCCACCGCCTGACGCACCACCTTGTGCGTCAGCGATTCGGCATCCTTCGGGCTCAGGTTCGGATTGATCGCCCCGAACACCTCCGCCAACACTTCGGCATCGAGGCCGGCGAGCAGCTCGCTGCCGATCAGCACTTGCGCGAGCATCCCGGTGCGCATCCGCTCGATCGGAAGCGGCGCCGCGCGACGGGCGACGCGATACGATTCGGCACCCAGCCAAGGGCCGGCCGGACCGTGCACCGGCGGGTTCCACGCCTGATGGTCTGCGCTACGAACGAACTCGAAATGCCGAAAGGGCTCGTCAAGACGCGAGCAGATCGCGGCCAGAAACACGCCATAGTTGTACTGCGGCTCTATCCGGCGGCGTTTTTCGGACGGCAGGTTGGTGCCGAACTTCTGTCCGCCAGCCAGCCGCATCGCGTAGAACGCCGTCTCGATCGTGCATCGGAATGCTCCTCCCGGCTCGCGATACAGGTCCGGGCTGAGCGGAACGGACGAAAACCAGTCAGCGCACCTCGCCATCAGCGCGTACCACTTCCGCGCAAACTCGTCCTTCGTGGCCTCGTTGGCACATTGCTCGATCAGGTCGATGCGACGGTCAGCCAGTTTGAGCAACTCGGCGGCCGAAAGCGGTGCATGCAAGGTGGGCGCGGTCAAACCAGGCCCTTCGTCGCTACTTTCGCGAGCTTACCCAAGGCCGCCCCGCTCGCGTTCGCGCCGCCGCCGAACATGCCGGCCATCTTCGGGATTTCGAAGGCCAGCAACAGCATGAAGATCGACAGGTCCATCACCTTGCTTGCCGCCAGCGGCGTCGTTAATCCATTTTGGGCCGCGGTGGTCACCGCCTCGAGGATCGTCGCCGTCACCAGCTTTTGCATGATCGCCGCGACAACGACATACATGCCCGCGCTGATCATGTAGTCCAGCCAGGTCTTGAAATAGCCGCGCGTAAATTCCGAAAACCCCAGCGCGATCGCCAGCTGGCCCATGACCGTCCCGATCGCCATCTGGATCAGGCCGATATTGATGTAATAGACGAACACGATGGCGGCGATCGTGAGCACGAGCCACGCGCCCACCAACGGGATGACAGCGGCAAACGTTGCCGGGTATTCCCACCACGACGCCCCCTTGAACGACTGGATGAATGCGTCGAACAACTGGCCGCCGGCGCCAAACATCGCACCGACCACGCTCGTCATATCCGTGCCACTGATCTTCTGCGACAGCGACACAAACCATCCGTAAAATCCGGGCGCAAAGGTCTCGAAGCCGAGATAGAGCGACGCGAAAATCCCGAGAATCGCGAGTTCTTCGAATGCCGCTCCCCACGCCGCCACGGGGTCGCGCGTCGCGGCAAAGCGAACGCCCGCGAGCACGATCGTGATGACCGCGAGGCCACCCGCCGCCTTGTCGGATTGGTCGCGGATCGTCTGGCTCACCGTGACGGCGGCATTGATGATGTTGCCGAGGAATCCGCTGATCGTAGCCAGCGCTTGCTTGCTGCCCTGAGCGATTTCGCCTGGCGCGACCGTTGCGCCGGTACCGCCAGCCGCGCCCTGCGTGGCGGGCGGCGTCGCAATATTGACGCCGCCGGCGCCGATGAGCATGTTGTCGTCAGCCCGGCTGGACACCGGCACGCACACAAGCATCGCCACCAGCATGAGCAGCCCGAAGTGGAACCATCGCGTGATCATCGCGCCCGCCTTTACTTCGGTGTATAGCCGTAGGCCGCGCGCTCGGCCTGCTGCTGCTGGATGAAGGTCTGGGCCGCCGCTGCCCGCTCCTTCTGGTCCTGCATCGTCTGCGACTGCTGTTGCGCATCCTTTTGTGCCTTGGCCGCATTCAATTGCAACAGGTCGGCGTTCTGGCTCGTCACGATGTCCAGATAGTGCGTCGTGATCTCCGCCGTCGCCTGCGCCGTCGGCGACAGCGACAGTTGAGACTGCAGATCCTGCCGCCGCTTAGCGAGGTCGTTCGTGTGCTGCATGATGTCCGAGCCCATCTGGAACAGGTTGCGCACGACCTTGTCGTTCTGCTGATACAGCGTATTCATGTCGGCAAACCACTGCTCGTTGGTCTTACCCGACCGGCTGATCAGCGTTTGCACTTGCGAGACCCACTGACCACCCTGCTTGAGGTCGCCGTAAAGGCCGTTGAGCGTGCCGACCAGGTTCGTTACCTTGGTGATGTCACCGGTGATCTGGTCATACGCGGCCTTCCATGCCATTGGATTGAGATCCTTTGCCTGCAACAGCTGGTTCGCCATCATCTGGTACTGGTAGAGGATGTTGGTGTTCTGGTAGATCTCGCCGCGCACGGCCTTCGCCGCCGTGACGACGTTCTGGCCAAAGTTCGTCGGGTCGAAGACGACCATGGCCGTGGCATGCTGTGCTGTGATAAGGGACGCCGCGACGACGGCGGCACGGAGAATGCGCAATTTCATGGAGTCACGTTTCAGTCGAGAGTCAACATTTCTTGGAGGTACGCTTCACGCCAATGCGGCGAACCAGAGTCATAGTGCTTGTCGAGCACACGCTGCGCCGCGCCGTCCGCGCGCAACACGGCGAGCACTTCCTTCGGGAACTGCGCCTGCAGCATCCGCGCATGGTCCGGCGTCACCCACAGGTAATCGCGGTTCGGTACCGCGTCGGCAATCATGTCGATCAGGTCATCGGTCAAACCGAACACGTCGCGATACAGGTGCTTGTTGTTCCGTGCGTCCCGGTTCGGCAGGAAGAAGAAGTTCGGAATGTTCTCCTTGAGAATCTCGAAGTTCTTCACGCGCGCAAGCTGCCCAAGCGACTGGGTCGCCATCACAAGCGTCCCGTTCAAGCCCCGGATCGTGACAGCCCAGAGTTCGAGGCGCTGATAGAAGCGCTCGTACTGGAAGAAGAAGCCGCACTCTTCGACCTCGATGATCGTGAAGCGCTTGCCGTCCAGCCATTGCGAGATGCGATAGAACGCGTAATCCATGAACAGAGCGGCCGCGACCGGGTATTTTTCAAACAGGTCGCCCATTTCGATCGCGATATCGTCCGATAGCGAAAACGCATCCTCGACGTGATCGAAGAAGCGACCGTTTTTCTCGCCCTTGGTCCAGATCTGAAGCCGCTCGCGCAGCTCGATCGGCAGGAGAGTCGTCAGGTTCGAGAGGGTCCAGAATTCCTTGGTGTAGCCCTCGCCCAGCGTCGCGACGGCTTCATAGATCGTGCTTTGCTGCTGAGGTGCGCAGCGGAAATCTTCGTCCTCGATCGCCATCTGCACCCACTCCGCCACGTAGGTCCAATGCCGCTTGTCCGCCAGCAACGATAGCGGGTTGACCGGCGTCGCCACGCCAAAACGACCGGTTGCGTCGACAAAGCGACCGTCCGCCATCACGGTAGGAATCCGGGTCGAGCGATTCTTGTCGAACTTGATCCGACGTGGCTTGTGGCGGCCCGACTGCGACACCAGAAAATTCAGGAAGATCGTCTTACCTGCACCGATGGGGCCAACCACAAGGGCATGCGACTTGCCGCCGGGCTGATGCAGAGTCACACGCTGAAGGGTTCGGTGACGCGTGGGCAGCACGGTCAGCGGTCCGGTCTGCTCGCCTGTCTGTTGGGTCAGCCATTCGTTGACCGCATTGCCTTCCTCGACGCCGCGCAACGGCGCAATGTCCGACACGGCCGGCGTCTCGACGAACTGCAGTCGCTTTTGCTGATCCCATCGCCCGGGCATCGTGGAGGCCCACGCCGCGGCGAGATTGCGCGTCTCGACAATCACCCCGAAGCCCGCATTGCCGATCCGGCCGACCACTTCGCGGGTCAGGTCGTCACATTCCGCGATCGTGTCCCCATAGACAACTACCGAGATATTCGCGAAGCCATATTGCTGGCCGTCGGCGATCAATTTCGCCAGGGCTTTCTCAGCCTCGTCGGCGAGCATTTCCCGACCTTCGTCGTTCTTCTGCTCCTCCTTCGCGAAATAGGATTTCAGTACCGCGACCGGATTGAAGGCGGCGACTTTGTAGAACTTGCGGATCTTGTCGATGTACGCCTGCGCCTTGCTCGTCGACAGGAATCGAAACATCACGCAGACATCGAGCTCGGCATCGACGTCGGCCAGCACGTCGAGCGCGGCCTCCTGAAAGCCCATCCACTCTTTCACCGACACGATCTTGGCGTAGCGCGTTCCGTACGCCGACTCGAACATCAGGTGCTCTGCGCCATATGTGACGAAACTCTCGGTCAGGTGCGTGTCGAGCATTGTGACCGGGTAGCGGACACGGCGCGGCGGAACCGATGGATTGGCGGTTTGGTGCAGGAACGCCAGCGCATTCTGAAGCTGGAGGCGCTTCATCTTGAGGCGCGTAACCCCGCCCTTGAATGCGTCCAGAATCGACTCGAAGCGCTTGATGTCGGCCGTGACCCGCTCCATGTCGAACGAGAATGCGCTGCGCGCGAACAGCATGTCCTTCACGGTTTCCCAAATGGCGAGCGGCACGGCCTTGCCACCCACGGTCATGTGGTAGGCGATTTTCTCGAAGATCTTGTTGATGCCCGTCTCGGGCGTGAATGCCAGCGCAAGCGAATGCGTGTTGCGGAAGAACTTGCCGCTGCTGACATGCGCGCGGTTGATCGCATCGACCCGCTCGTCGATCGCATTCGCAAACTCGCCGTCGATCTCCCCTTTCACGCGTCGATGGGAAAGCCGCCACCACGCGGTCACGCGATGGTCGAAGTTCCTGCACGCGTGGTCGAGGTTGTCGCGTGCGGCGGAAATGTCCGAGGCGTTCGGACTATCGGCGTCAACGCCGCTGAAGGTATACACGGCCAGCAACGAGCCATCCTTGTCGAGGATCAGCTCGGGCGTCACCATCGTGGCCCACGGCGCGATTTCCTGCACCGGGCCGCGCTTGACGGACTTGGTCAACATGGCAAATCCTGATCGAAACCGTACGGACGTTTGAATCGAACCGAGAACCGGGCGGTCGGCAGCGGCTCGTGGACGTCAGGGAACCGGTTGTAGATCACCAGCACATCCTTCCACCACGGATCGCGCGTCGACAGCCACCGCAACAGCCAGTGCACGCCAATCCCGACAATGAGGAAAGTCGGCGTCATGCTGCTGTAGCAGAGCAGCGCCGTCAGGGTGCCGTTGGCGATGGCCAGGCCCCGGTCTGCCCCGCCCATCTGGCGGGGCAGCGACAGCGAGCGGCTCACCCGGGTCGGGTTACGCACAGGTGTAGTTCACGTGGAGGTGGTCGCGCACGATCGGCACCGCGCAAGCGGCGATACCCAGGCCCACGAACACCGACGAAAGCATCTTGCCGATGTTACTTTCCGAATTCGCGATGGCGACCGCGCCGATGATGATGAGCACGATGCCGATGGTGTACAGCCACGCTCCGCTGACGTACGACGAGATCAGGCAGATCAAGTCGGTCGCCGCGCCGAGGCTGGTCATGTCAACGGCGTTCGCGGCCGGCGCGGCGCCAGCGAGCGCCGCCGCAATCAGTGTCGAGCGCAGTTCGCCCCGCGCAAAGAGTGCACGCGAGCTGGCGGCCACTTTCTCGCGCAGGCGGTTGAGGAGAGCTGGTTTTTGCTTTTGCATTGGATGACTCCGGTTAGAAAACACGCTTGAGGACGTAGTCGCCGTCCTTGAACCCCTTGATTTCGAGCACTTCAGAGATGTGCCGCAGCTCGCCGGTGCGGCGCATGTGGATCACATAGTTGAAGCAGTCGGCGATCGCCTTGCGCATGTCGGCGAGCTCCCACCGACTGCCGGTCGGGATGCCGAGCATTGCGAGGCTTTCGAGACGGCCCAGTGCGCCGCGCGCGTCGTTCGAGTGGATCGAACCCATCCCGCCGTCGTGGCCCGTGCTGAGCGCCTGGATGAAGTCGTACGCCTCCCCGCTGCGGACTTCGCCGACGATGATCCGGTCGGGGCGAAAGCGCAGACAGAGCGCGACCAGCACTTGCGTGGTGACGCCCTTGTCGGGGTTGGACAGCAGCCGGACCCGATTGGGCGCGGTCAACTTCAACTCCATCGTGTCTTCGATCGTGATGACCCGCTCATCGGGCGGGATCTCGGCATTGAGCGCATTGAGCAGCGTCGTTTTGCCTGACGACGTGCCGCCGGCGACGAGCACGTTGCTGCGCGAGCGCACCATTTCGGCCAGTGCGTGCCGCAGCGCGGTGTCCTGCACATCGGGCGGAAACAGCGCGCGCTCGACCTCGCACCGCGCGTGGACTCGCGAAAACGCGCCCATCTGGACGTAGTCATCGAGCGTCAGGTGCTTCTCGCGGTGCTTACGGATGGCCAGCGCATGTCCGTCGATGGCGGTCGGCCGCATGACCGCGGCGATCCGCAGATTCTTGTGCCCACCGTTGATGATCCCCTGCGAGGTCCCGGCCTTGGCCGACTTGTCGACCGACGCCGCCAGCGCGTGAATCGCGCCCTGCAGCGTCGCCTGGTTGAACGTGATGTCGAGGCGGCGCATCTCGCCGCGCGACTCGACCCAGACGTTGTTGAAATCGTTCACCATGATTTCGGCGACGTCCGGCGCTTCGAGCGGCTCGACGAGCGGCTGCAGCGACGCGAAGAACAGATTGACCGCGTTCTCTTCGAGCGGTCGAACCTTGAGCAGAGGGTTTTCGGCAGTGTCGGACATGCAGCTATTGTTCAAGCTGCACGATCCGGCATCGGACTGAAAGAATGCCTAATTTTGGTAGCTTTCGCGGCTGTCCCGACGCCCCGTTCAGCGACGATTGAACGCTCGGCCAGTTCAACCGGATGAGCCTCTTCAGGCGGAAAGCTCCACAAAAACGTATCGCTTTTGCGGTTGTCTCCCCCCGCCGCCCGTGATTGGTGTTTCACGTGAACAAAAAAAATGCCCGGTCACGAGGACCGGGCGGGTTGCAGAAGGTGGGCGCGAACGCGCGTTCAGCAGATGACTTCGACCGATTCACCAAACGGCGCACGCCTGGCACGATAGAGCGGCGTGGTCGACGCCCAGAGCACCGGGAAGGCGGGCGCGTCCGTCGGGAAACGGCCATCCATGTCGGTCAGGTAGACCAGGAAAGCCGGATCAAACCCCTCCGCCGCCACGCGTCGGAAGGGATCAACGAACGACGTACCGCCGCCTCCCTTGATCGGTGCGAGAACGACCGGCTCGCCTCGCTCGAACACCTGCAGCTGCGTGACCTGCGTGTCGCAATCCATCACGATCAGCCGGCGCGGGCGCACGGCATCGCTCACCGCCGCGATCTCCGCAGCAAACTGCGCCTGCGTTTCATCCCAGACCGAGCCGCTGGCGTCGCGCACGAACACCGCGTCGCCTACTGCCGGCTCATTCAACGACGGCAGATACAGCCCCGCGTGCAGGTAGCGACGGTTCGGCACGGTCCACGTGTAGTCGGACGGCGCCGCGTCCTGCGCGAACCGATGCAGGAGCGAGCGCCAGTCCACGACCGGCGTCACCGCCTGCTCGACCGCCGCCTGTAGGCCGCCACCAAACGAGCCGCGTGCCTGGGCGGCTTTCGCCGCCTGCAGCACGGCCACCTTCCACTCGGCTTCTTTCGTGGCCTTGTCCGATCCGGTGTACTGGCGGACCTCGCCGAACGACGGTGCGCACTGATCGGCTGCGTCACCGGGCGCGCTCGACGGCTGCGAACCCGGCGAATCACCCGGCTTCCCGGACGGCGGATTGACGGACGAATCACCCGGCTTGCCGTCACCGGGCTTGCCGCGGCCCTGCTTCGCTTTCTGCCGCGCTTCGTTCAGCCGCATGCCGTAGATTT
This sequence comes from Burkholderia sp. Ac-20353, assembly GCF_017104785.1. Classification (NCBI taxonomy): domain Bacteria; kingdom Pseudomonadati; phylum Pseudomonadota; class Betaproteobacteria; order Burkholderiales; family Burkholderiaceae; genus Burkholderia; species Burkholderia sp. Ac-20353. The sequence continues at coordinate 54,642 of NZ_JAAGPL010000005.1, forward strand.
CCTCGGCCGACCGGCCCTTGAATCGTGGGTCGACCAGACCGCCGGGCGGCAATTGCAGCCCGGCATCCAGCACGATCGGATTCACGGCATAGTCGCAGGCTTCGTTCCAACCCTCATGCTCCCGGTGGCCCTGTCGCCAGCAATGTCCGTTCGCGACGTGCCATACCTCATGGGCAAGCACACCGCGAATCTGCAGATCGGGCAGACTTGCGGCGTAGGTCGGGTTGTAGCCGACCTCAACGCTGTCCGTCCAGAACGTCTTGCAGGTCGGATCTTCGACCAGCTTCAGCCGACAGGCCAACGCCCCGAGAAACGGGTGGTCGAGCACGAGCGCGGTGCGCTGCCTCTTGATGCGTTCATGGAGGTGGAGATCCATAGCCGCCTCATGCCGCAAAGCGCAGCGGCTGCAGTTGAGCCGACTGGCCGACAACCTGATCGGTCATCGGCGACGGTGCACCACCCATGAAGGCAGCCATCAGCCCCTCGATCTCCGTCGCCTTAGCGGCGACTTGCGATCGCAGCACACTGGATTCCTTCAGATCGGCACCCGTATGCGCGGCCAGATGCGTCTTGGCCTGCGTGAGGATGTGCGCGAGCTTCGGATCCTCGGTGAAGTTCAGCTTCGGCAGCAGATCGCACAACTCGCGCACGTGGTTCGCCACATCGAGTCGGACGTTGTTCGACGAATACAGGCGGTTCGCCATCGTCGACACGGCCTCATACAGACGGCCGACCAGATCGTTGTTCGCAGTCTGGATCGACGCGAACGCATGCTGGTCGATTTCGGTGCGCAGGCTCGTCAACACGTCGTTCGGCAGATCAACACCAAACTGGCTCGCGTCCGGGAATGGCAGCACCGACAGCTTGACACCGAACTTGCCGGACAGCTCGGCCAACGACGGATAGTCGGCCTCGTTGTACAGCGTGTTCATCTCGTCGCGCGCCCGTGCCTTCAGGTCGAGATAGTCGGTGAGGAACACCGACACCGCGAGATCGAACTCGTCTTTCATCGCGCGCAGTTTCTCGGCCGTCTCCATGTAAATCATAGTCGGCAGAAGACGCACACCCAGCTGGTCGTACTTCAGCGTCCGACCGTAGTAGTAGGAGCGGATGCGGTTGCCGATCGACACCACCTCGGCAAAGCTCGGCGCGTGCTCGGGCAGCAAGCGCTTGTTGAAGCGCCCGATGCCGCGCGCCTGGTGGCTCTTCTCGACTTCCTCGGTGACCTTCCCGTCGTAACGACGAGCGACCCACGTGGAAATCGTGACGGACGACAACATGACCTTCGACTTCAGATCGGTGATGTTCATGGAAAGACTCCAGATAGAAAGAAAATGGATGAGGCGAAAAAAACCACGGCGCGCGCGAGCGGGCCGTGGCAACAGGAACAGCGAATGAAGAGTGGCGACGGTCAGTCGCCGCGGATGATCTTGCCGATCTCCCCACCTTGCGCACGGATGAACGCGTAGTGGTTCTGCAGCTCAGGTTTGCGCTGAACCGCATCGCGCACCAGAACGGCGGTGAATTCCCGCCAGCCCGCATCGATCAGGCGCTCCGCATAACGCAGCACGCGATCGAAGTTGCCGTCATTCGCATGACATGCCAGCGCGGTCGTCAGCGCGTACAGCACGCTCGGCTCATCGGGGATCGCCCCGAGGTCGGGGTTCATCACGATCGCATCGACCGCCGGAATCGCGCGGAAGATGCTGAGGAAACTCACAAACTCCGACGCGGCCCCCTCGCCCACGGCTCCGCTCACCGCGTGGGTGAGCAGGTGCGCTGGAACGGACGGGAACACCTTGGCAACGAAGCCCCAACTGCGCGGGCTCGGCGATGCCTCGATGTCACGGTTCGTTTTAACGACCGACAGCAGATCCGGGCGGAACCGGAGGAACGCGATCAATTCCGGCGGGACGCCGTGATTGACCGCCCAGGCGGTCCAGTCGTTGATCGTCGGCTCCAGCTCGACCACCGCCGCAAAGCGCGAGATCACCGGATCGAGAATCCCGGTGACGCCCGCGTTGTCGCCGCGGCGGTTGGTGGCGGCCACAAACGTGACGTGCTCGGGCAGCTTGTGCTCGCCGATGCGACGGGCAAGCAGCAGCTGCATCTTTGCGGCCTGCACGGCGGGCGAGGCCTGGCCGAGGTCATCGAGGAACCAGAGCAGCGGCCGACGCGCGCTCAGCGCGCGCTCGAGATCGCCAAACGGCAGGAAGCGCGCATGTTCGCCGTCGGGTGACGGGAATGGCAGCCCCTTCGAGTCCGTTGGGTCTTCGACGACTGGGTGGCTGATGAGCAGTTCATGGTCGGTCGCAGCGGCCGCAGCCTCGACGATGTCGGACTTGCCGATGCCGGGCCGGCCACTGATCAGCACCGGGAAACGCTGGGGAATGTAAAGGCTGAGCAGCTCGATAAGCTGCGCGGGAGACAGTTTCATGGGAGACCTTGAAATAAAGAGGCCCCACGAAGTCGCGCCCGACAGGGACGAGACCCTGCGGGGCGTTGGAAGATGCCGCAATGCGGCGGTTCGATGCGTCCGAGGACGCCGGAGAATGCTTATTCGGTTGCGCAGGCAAGCGCCTTGCGCTGCGCGGCCGTGAGCGATGACAGCGGCACGCTCGCCAACCGGCGCACGATCATCACGCCGTACACATCAGCGAGAATGCGCGCTTCTGCGCAGAGAATCAGTGGTTCATCGTTTTCGACCGGTGCCGGAGAAAGGTTCCGCCACACGTTGATGGCGGCCTCGACCTTGGCGATTGAAACGTCGTCCGATGCGGACGTGGGGGCAATTTCCCGATGTGTCATGGATGACCTCGTGAGATGTCGCCCCATGAACAACGCCCGGAGGGACGCGGTCCCGTCGGGGCAAATGATTTGCCGGAGATCGGCGGGTCGATGCGTCAGAGACGCGATGGATATAGCCAGTCTAGGGGGGGCGGGCGTCCCGGGCGCCCGGAAAGGTCGACAAATCGACCCAGCTTTGCCTCGATGCTTGCCTGCATGGACGAAAAAAAACCGGCGCAAGCGCCGGTTGGTTCAAGTAGATCTAGGTCACGGCCTAAGCGGATTCCCTTGGGCGGTTCATCACGCCGCGAGCGGCTCGAGCAACGAACGCGCGTACTGAAGCGTCCCGTCGTTCGCACGCAGGTTCCGCGCCTCGCGAGAGGTGGGATTCACGATCGCGTAACGGGTCGACGCGCCGTGCCGATAGCTGCGGATCTCCGAAAACCCATCGGCCACCGCCCGATCCACGTGCTGGACGCCAGTGATGATCGAGCGGTCTGGGCACTGATACTGCGCGCGCAATGCGCGCTCCTTCGCGTCGTTCGCCGCGTCCGCCGCTTTCGCGCGGGCGCGTGCGACGGCGCGCTGCGCCTCCCACTCGGCCTGCGCCGCCTCGTCATAACCGCAGAGCGCGAAAATCGCGCGCCGACGCCCTTTCGAGTTCAGCCCACGAAGCGACACGCCAAACTGCTCGCGGATCACCTGCTTGGTCGCCTCGTTCTGTCCATCTGGATGGTCGAGAACCTGCAACAGCCTAGCCATTTCGTGCGTTTCAACGTCCTTCGCAAACTCGTTGGGCCACTGGAACGTGTACCGGCCCGGGCCCAATTGCGCGATCTCCACTTGCAACGCACGCTTGCGCTTCGACAGCCTGCCGTCCCGGAAGTCCGCCTCAATCGTGTTCAGCTCGCGTTCGAGGGTCTTCTGGGCGAGGATCGTCCGGTAGCGCTCCGCAAGGGGCGATACCGGTGTGCCCAGATTGACCGGTTGCTGGTAAGTCTCAGGAAGCACGAGCCGGCCCACGATTCCCGCCTCGTAGAGGCGATCGTCGACCTGCACGGCCGTCGCCGTGGCCGGCAACTCCCGCAACGCGGCGACCAGGTCGGCGCCGATCTCAGCGTCGATCACGCGCTTTTCGTCTCGCATGATTCGAACCGCGGCGCGCAACACGTCGTACGGCAACGCGTTGCGCAATACCGGCGCGTCGAGCACCACGGCCGCCCACTCGAGGTCGAAGCCGAGTCGCTTCGGATCAGCCCGGTAGGTCTCCAGCACCGCGTCGGGAATCGGCTTGTCGAGCAGCAGCGCCTGAACCACGTGGACTTCGTGGCGACCGTTGACGGTTCCAGAGAGCGATCGCGGTCCCTCGGAGCCGAAGCCGAACACCGCGTCGGATGCGCGTCGACAGACCTCCGACAGCGAAAATCTGCCGCCCGCGACGCGCGCCGCTTCGACTTCCGCCTCCAGCTGCTCGCCCGACAGCAGCCAGGCCGGCTTGATGCCGAGGTTGAACACGAAATGAAAGATCTCCCACTGCTTGCGGGGGATCTGCCAGACGTGCCGCTGGCCACCACCGTCGGAGAACCAGCGGTCGCGAATCTCCTCGAACATCGACGTGAAGATGGATTCGGCTGAACCTTGCTGACGGACGGTCAGGATGCCGTTGTACCGGATGATCGGCAGCACGACGTCGCCTTTCGAGAGCGAGATTTCACGCGTCTCGTAGATGCACATGCGCGGGTCATGAAAGAAAATGTGGAAGACCTGCGCGAGGGTGTCGGCGTGAATCGCCTCGTGGGGAGTGTGGATCGTATACATCGTGGTTGTCCTTGATTGGAGGGGCAACCACCCCATCCGGGCAGTTGCCCCGGATGGGAATGAAAAGTGTTGATTCAGTCGATGTCGAGCAGGCGCGAGACAACCGCGGCGACCGCCCAAGCCTGAGACCTAGAGAGCGTCATGATTCGCATCACCGGCACGCTTCGCCAGTGTCCGCCTTCGCCCTCCTCGACGAAGTGCACGTAGTCGACTTGCATGATCCAGCCTTCGGACATCGCAAGCTCGACCGACAAACACATCCGTTGCCGCCGCGGCCTAACGGTAGGCCACTCGGCACACGGGTCCATGCCATACGTCGCCTCATTCTTGTGGCGGAGCCCGTTCGCGATCGCCACCCATTCGAGCTCGATCCCTGCCATGCGCAGCGCCAGCTCGATCAGCTCGGCAACTGCAGCCACGGTCTTGCCAACCGGATCGAACGGCGCGCTCGCCGGCTCGACGGGTAAATCCAGTACATCGGACATGGAAACTCCAAAAGAAAAGGCCGCTCCCCCGAAGGGAAGCGGCCTTTTACGGTTAGCGAATCGCCCGCGCTGGGCGATTCAGATCAATGCGTTTTGTAACGGGGGATGCGCGGATGCCGGCGCTCCCGATCAGCTTTCCGGCCGAGATTCACCATGTACATCCCGTAGGTGCACACGACCACGCCGATCGCCAATACGAAAAGTCCAAGACCCATCATCAATCTCCGTTCATGGAATCCATGCCTGCCAAGAAGAGTACCACAGCGAACAGGACAAGGATTACGACGTTGAAAACTGCCACCGGCGTCCAGGCGCTGGTCGAATGCCAGAGACCGACGGCCCCCGCGAGCGCGGCGGCCGACAGCGTGTGGACGTAGCGACCGAATTGCTGGCGCTGATCCTTCGTCCACGCGTGCCCTACGTGCGTCGCGATGTAGCCCCCGCGCAGGCTCCTCGGCAGGTGCCTCACCGGTCACCTTGAAGGTGCCGTCGACACATGCCTCGACTTCCACTTCCACACCGTCGATCGACGCAAACGCGGTCGGCGGCGCTTCAGTAACACTCAGTTCCCGCAGGATTGAGGTCGTGCGCCGCGAAGGGTGCACCGTCTTCAGATCGGCGATGTAGGTCGCTCGATCGATGATCGACAGCCCCGACGGATATTCGATAACGAGATCGACGATTTCCATCGGCCCCCCTAGCGACGCTCATTGTCCAGACCGTCGACGAGCCGCAACCCGCCCAGCAGCGCCTCGTAACCGTCTTTCGAGGCCAGTTGGTCGAGCGGAACCACATTGTCGACACCGCCCGACAGGTCGTTGCGGCCGCGCCGCGTCCTGAACGACACCGCGACCGTCCGTCGACTCGGCGTGTCCGCTACTTCGAGCATCATCGAACCTGTGCGCAGCGTGATCCGGCAGCCGCGTCCGCGGCGCGCCGGTTCGGCGACGATTTCGTGATCGCCGTGACGCAACCGGAGATCCCGGGCCACGTGGCGGAGCATCCGGGTTGCATGGTGCGTGAGCGCCGCATCCGACACGGCGCCAGCGCTGCGCCGATCGGCGTAAAAAACATTGGGTACCTTGAACATCACATCCTCGAATAGAAAAAAAGCGAGGGTCCCGGTCGGGACGCCTCGCTTTGCATGAAAGGACCGGCTGCTGCCGGAAATGGGGAGTGGCCTTAGCGCGTGACGCGCAGGCCGGAGTTGCTGCTAACGAGCATCACGCGGTCGCCCGCGGTGAAACGCTGGTCGTCCGTTTGCACGACGACCAGGACTCGGCCGGCGACGGTACGGACAACGATCTCGACGCCTGCGTGACGCTGCAAGACTGCCGACACCTTCTGCGTAATGAATCCGGCACTGGCACCGGCGATGGCGCCGGCGATATAGCGGCCGTTGCCGCCGCCGATCGTGCGCGAGCCGAGAAAAGCGCTCACGCCGGCAGTGAGCAACGACGACAGGCCCGAGTTGTCGGATCCGTTGTCGATCGTGACGCCGCGAATGCTGACGATCGTGCCCTGCTCGATCGTGCCTGCGTGCTGCACGTCATAGCGCTGGTAGATGTCCGGCGAACCGAAGTCGACCGAGGCGCACGCGGACAGGCAGGAGAGAACAAGCGCGGAGAGGAGAATTTTGAACATGATGGTTGCCAGAAAAAATGAGGGGCAACCGTTCCGTCAGGAGGGATGCCCTGACGGGGATAGAAGAGAGGGAGCCTGATCCCGGCGGGATGGGCTCCCGAACGGGCTTGAAACGAAAGGACGTAATGGCAGAGCCGTTACGGTTGGGTCGATGCGCAGAATGCGCGGGTGATACGGCTAGTTTAGGGACTCGCCACGCCACCAACAGGAGAAATGGTCAGGAAATCCGCCCCGCTTTCAGCCAAAAGCGCGGCGGCCACGCCCCGATTTGACGAAAAAAAACGCGCCCCCGATAGCTCGGGAGGCGCGTTGTGGATGTGGGAGATCGCGGTCAGCGTAACTCGCCGCGGCAAAATGAAAGCACCGACCCGGCCCGGGCCGGCGTGAACAGCGTTACGGGGTGTGAACCGCTGGACCCGATGCGGGTCGAGCGAGCCAGAACATCGCGGCAGCGATAGCCAGGACATCGGCCACTATCTGCGCCAGTTGCTCGCTGTCGTGCGTCGCCAGATACGCGTGTCCGTCCTGCGCAATCGTCGAGAACACGATATAGACCACCGCGAGGCCCGCGCTAGCCAACATGCGGAAGCGGGGCGTCGCAGCGTTCCACGGCGTGACCAGCAGAGTCAATAATGACAGCAGCCCGAAACCGCCGATGAAATGCTCGATTGCGGCCGGCGCCCACTTGCCGAACGCGGCGACCTCCGCCAGGCGCACCGTCGAATGGTGCGGGTGGGCAAAGCCGAGGTAGCGGTTCAAGCACCCGAGCAGAACGGCAAGCACCGCGATGCCCACGGCCCCAAGCCATGCCTTCCTCGTGGTGGCGGCCACCGTATCAGCGGAGTTGGAAGACAAAGATTTGAACATCGGTAAAGCTCCATTGGTGATGGGACGCCTAGGTGTAGGAAAGGTCGCCCCAGATGAAAAAAACCTTTCCCCATAGGAGGAACGGTTTGTCTATCCACCAGTTTTAGCCGTCGGGCGCTTGCGTGCCCGTGGCTTCTTCTGGGGAGGCGCGTCGTAGCCAAAGCGCGCCCATGCAGCGGGATCGATTGGTATCGGGCTGGTGCGCCCCGATTCCAGGTTCACGAAGCTGCCCGAATACTTCAGCGACCCTGTCCGGTATAGCGTCCAGAGCAGGTTGTAGGCCTGCACCGAGATCGCCTGATTGATGACCAACGACTGTTTGCGCAGCGCGTCGGCCATCGAGCATGACGGCGTGTCGTCGCCCTTGTCGTTCTTCGCGTTCAGCAGGTCCGGGAACAGGTCGCCCACATGGGGCAACCGGTCGTGCCGCGCCTTGCCGAATTCGCCGAGAATGACTTGGCCGCGATCCGTCTCGTTACCGCAGTCGAGGTAGTAGTGACAACGCCCCCGCTTCGCCGCCTGCACAATGGCGTGCCGCGCGCGACGCGAATCGACGCACCCCACCACGATATCGGCGACGATGCGCACCGACGAATCGACGCGCTGCGGCTGCGCAACCCAGTTGGTCCCCATCAGGTTGTTGAGCCGGTTCACGAGTAGCAGCGCCTTGTAATGCCCGACGTCATTGGGATAGAACCCCTGCCGCCCGACATTCGTCTCGCTGACTGTATCGTCGTCATACACCGTGCACTCGATCCCGCCCGGGTGGCCAAGCTCGATCATCGCGTGATGCAGGCGCGCGAGACTGGGAAGAAAAGCGCTCCCGGTCCCGCCAGCGCCGACCACCACGACGCGCCACGGCCGACGGATCATGTCGGCCGGAATGCAGTGCGTGATTACCTCGCTCATCGCACCACCTCCATCGTCAGTGCCGCGGCCCACGACTCCAGGGCACGTTCGAACGTCTCGAAGATCCCCTTCGCGCAAAGCCGCAGCGCGACGGACGGCGTACGATCGCAATGGCCCAGCACGAGCGCGAACTTCACGTCGTGACGGTCGTCCTGATTGTCGGTCCGCGAAAAGAACGCGGCGCCAGCGCCGTGCGAATGGCAATCCACCACCAGCCATTCGCCGTCAGCAAGCTTCGGCCGCTCGTAGACGAGATGCCCTGGCCCGTGCGACAGCGACGACAAACCAACGATGCGGAAGGCTAAGGTCGCGCTATTCCAGACGATCCACGCGCCAACCTCGTTCGGCAGCGCCGCCCGCGCCATCGCATGAAAATCCGCGACGAGCTCGGCCGGAATCTGTCCACACAAGAGCGCCGTCTTCTCTTCGACCCTTTCGTACGGGATGGCTGTCGAGACTTCGTATTGCGCGATGCGACGTACCAGATGAATCCACGGACGCAGGATTTCGAGATAGACGCCATCGGACGCAATGAGCAGACGCTCACCGGCCCGCGCCATCGGTTCGACCGGCTCACGAGACGGCACCATCACGGACGGAAATGACTGCTGGAGAACGGTATCGATCGGGTTCATTCAACCCTCCCGATTTGGCCGCTCACCAGCTGTGCCACCGTCCGCTTCATCGGCACCAGCGCATTCAGCGGAAACGTCTCGCCGAACTTGCCGTCGAGCATGTCGCGCCAGAACGCGTACTCGCCGTCCTTGTACTCGATCCGCTTGCCGCCGGCATTCGGATGCGTAAAGGCCGAATCGAAGAACCCGCCTTCCCAGCCATCGATCGACGCCACATCCACACGCTTCGGGACGTGGGCACTGCCGATGCAGATCCGGCCCAGGTCCCACGTGTTGAAGTACGGCGGCTCGAACAACGGCGTCTCGCGAACGGGACGATCGCTGCCTGCCACGGCGAACACGCGGAAGCCCTGATTCGAGGCCTGGAACACCAGCCCCGGATGCGGCACCACGGCGCTGCGCTTGCCGAGGTTTTCGCATTCGAAGAACACGCGACGCATCGCTGGCGGACACCACCACGTGACTGCGTCGGGGGAGACCCCGAGCACCGTCGCAGGCAAAAATTCCGCCTTTGGTGCAGCGTGCTCGGCGAGCTGGCGAAGCGTTTGAACAAGCACCTTCCGGTCGAGCGGCCGACCAGCGCCAATGATGGGCCGACCGCTTTTGCGGTCAGCGATGACAGCGTGTGCCGTCGCGAAATGCGCGCCGTCGTTGCCCGTATACAGCAGCAGAGCGTGCGACAACGCGACATCCGAACCGGTTCGACCGGTCGCGATACCAGACATGGGAAACTCCTTTAAATGGGATGGCTCACCAGCGCGAGAAGCCGGTCAAGGTGAGTGAGAATGCGAAATGCCAGTGCCAGGTCGGCGTACTGGCGTTGGATAGCCTTCAGAGTCGACGCCAGACGAGAGAATCCGCTGTAGGTCGTCGCGTTACCGGATTGGGCTTCGTTGTCGAAATGGCAATCGAGAAGGTCACCGACAAACTGGTTGTCCTCGACGATCACCGAGCAAAGCGCGTAAACCGGATTTGCTTCATAGCTCACGTGCAACAGATTCCGCGTTCGGCTACGCCGCAACAGTGCACGCAGCTTGAGCACCTCGGTGCAGACGCGCCGGGGCATGCCCTTGCTGCGAGCGCGAAGCTGCACCAGCTCCGGGTCCGTCAGGGCGCGTCGATCACGCCATCTGCCGCCGCTAAACACACACGGGTCGGCATCGTCAGGACAAAGCTGCGGCCGCACAACCGACGGCAGATACGCGTTGCACGTTTCGGTGTCGTCGTCGAAACGCTCCTTCAGCATTTCGTCCGCATCCTTGTCCGAACTGTTCGGATCGCCGTCCCAGTACCAGCACGAAAACTCGTGCATGAACCAGTCAGGCAGTCGGATGAACATCGTCCGACCCGATGCGCGGTACAACGCGGCCATCACCGTCCGGAAGAGCAACGGATGGACCGACCGAAGTGTCTCGAGCGCGCCTTCAAGTGAGTACACCCACTCCTCCTCGAGGGCGAACCCGAAGAACAGCGGCGTCGGGTCGTCATCGTTGTTCCCGTTACCGATGACATCGAGGACGTCGCGAACCGCATGCGCGTCGAACAGCCTCGGGGTGAATCGGAGCCGGTCAAACCGCCCATGCTGCCGCTGCATCCACGCATGAAACGCCTGCTGGAACGCGTCGCCAGCGTCGGCCGGATCGTGAACGTCACCCGCCCGTAGCGGCCCGTACTGGAAATGCTGCAGGACCAGTTCCGACAGGTGCACGTCTTCCCGCCATCGCAACCGCACCGCCCCGGGCACCTCCGTCGAGAAGGACGTAAGCGTCAGAAGATCAACGGCAGGTCGACGCCGGGCAGCGGCAGCGCGTGGCGGTTGCCAGGCCGCGGCCGAGCCTGCTGCGATGCTTGAATCAGGGAGTGCAGGATCGAAGAACATTTCCGCATTTCCTCGTCATATAAAAAAACTGGCCTTTCGGCCGGTTCCTGTTGGTTGAAGCCACCATCCGGTGCGGACAGGGCTTTGAGCAGAGCGTCCCTACGCATGAGAGCCTTTCGCGCCCGCCGCGCGGACAAACGTGTAGGCCATCACCTCACCCTTGATCTGCGGTCCGTCGACGGCGGCCGTCGTCAGTTCCGGATACTGGGCGGTATAGAGATCTCGCACCTGGTCGGGCGAAAACGCCGGACCGGGATCCATCAAGGCCATGCCGTTGTAGAGGAATTCGCGAACGACCGCTGCGATGCTGATCGACATGAGCTACCTCCTTAACTGAGCAACGACGCGAGATCGGTGCCGGCCGGCTTCGACTCGGCAACGGAGGGTTGCGACGCGGACGGCGCCGGCTGATCGCCTTCGTCGTCGTTGTCGCTCTCGTCACCCTCGTCACTTGCCTCGCTGGTCTTCGACACATTCGAACCCTTGGTCAGGGCCTTCTGCGCCTTCGTCACCTGCGTGGCCTTCTGCGCATCGAGGATCGCGTTCGTTGCCGCCACCTGCTCCTCGAGCGACCTGTGCGCCGTCGAGTAGGCGGTGACCGCCGCGGCGAACCCTTCGTCCAGCTCGGCAGCCGTCGCCTTCAGGATGAGCGGTTGACGCAACGTGGCGTCCTTGCCGCCTTGCGGCGTCAGGAACACCACCACGTTGTCGCCGTCCATCGCGAGTGACAGTGCCAACTTCCCGGCTGAACGAATCAGCGGTACGAGTGCTTGAAACATGAGAATCTCCAGAATAGAAATGAAAAGCGCCGCACGGTGGCGGCGCAAATGAAGGACGCAAACGGCCGACGGCCGCTCCGTATGTCAGAACTTGAGAACCTTCGGGATCTTTCCGGCGTAGTCGAAACCGCTGACGTTAAGCAGTGCCTCGATCACCTCCGACTTCGACTTCGCGAACACCTTCTTGAAGTCGTCGCCCATCGCGATGCGCAGTCCGATTTCGTCGGCCACGACCATCATCTCGGCCTTGGTCAACAGTTCAAGGAAGGGCTTGTCGAGCTTCCAGTGCTTGGCCAGATCCAGCTTGTGTTGCTTGCAGAGCTGGGTCAGGTACAACACGTCGAGACCTTCGATCGCAGAAAGCATCATGCCGGTCACGAGATCCGCCTGTTGCTGCTCACTCGTCGCCTGCACCAGATCGACCGCCTTCGCGAGATCGCCGGACGGCACCTTCTCGTCGGTCATCTTCTCGAAGACAAGCCGGAAGGTGTCATCCTTGATCTGCCGCGCGTATCCGGCCAGGACGACCGCGATCAGGTATTGACGTGCGAGCACGCCGTTCGTCCCGATATCGCGGCGCAGTGCCTTGCGCCAGACGGTGACACGGTACTGCTTCACCCGGTCGGATTCCGCAACGACCGTGACGGCTGCGGGCTCGGACTTCGAGCCGCTCGCCTTCGCTGCACCCTTGTCGGCCGTGGCTCCCGCTTTCGCGGTTGCCGCTGACTGATTCGCCGCCTTCGCGGCCTGAATCCGCGCCGCGACCTTCTTCATATTGCAGACGGTATCGAAGCATTGACCGCGAAACACCTTGCCCATCGAATCGGGCAATGCGCTCACCGCCACCCCGTAGTTCTGGCACGAGTGACAGGCCTTCGCCTGCGCCTCGCCCACACCGTTCGGACCTTCGACCGCGATCTGCACGCGCGTGTTGTTGTCGCCCGCGCGCACAATACGAACCAAGGGGAACTCGTCGCGCAGGCCGGCGGCCGTCGCATCGAGTTGCTTCTCGGTCTTCTCGTTGTAGCAGGCGCGATTGGTGCAGTTGCCGTCCGCGATCGACTCGCCGAACAACGCAGACTGCGTCGACGAGTTGTGCGCGCAGTTGGTGCACTGTTCCTTGTCGAAGATCGCCGCGTTCAGCGAACAGGAAACGGACTCGACCATCTTCTTCACGTCGGCGACCGACCGCTTCTCAGCGACAATGATGGGCAACACCTTGTCCTGATTTTCTTTCGAGATGGCTGCGAGCAGCTCGGCGTGGCCGAGGTTGAGCTTGCGCGTATTGAGCGCTTCCAGCACGCTCACGCTGCAGTTCATGAGAGCAAGACGACTATTGAGCGTCTGAAGGCTCCAGCCAGTTCGACGGGCGGCTTCCTCGCGGTCGCCCTTGCAGCGGCCGACCATCTTGGCCGCGGCGACTGCTTCCTCGCCGGGTGACATATCTGCGCGTTGGATGTTCTCCACCAGCGCGATTTCCTCGGCCTCGACTTCGTCCACGAACTTGATCGAGACCGGCATGTCGTAGGTCTCGCCGTGCACGTCCATCGCGGCCTTGTACCGGCGTCCGCCGGCGATCAGCTGAAACGTGCCGTCGTCGAGCGGGCGCACGAGCACCGGGGTATCGACGCCGCGTGCGCGGACGGACGCTCGCATCTCTTCCATCTCGGCGTCATCGAAGTAGGTCCGAGGGTTCGGACCGAGAACGATTTGACCGAGGGGAAGGGTGGGTTGTTGCAGGTTGGCGTGTTGCATGACAGGTTCTCCGAGTGGGAACCTGCCCCCTGTCGGGAGTGGTTCCCGATAGGGTTGGACAAATGGATTGCCGGATTGCCCGGCGGTTTCGATGCGTCAGGGACGCGGTAGATGGGACAACGATACCGCTCGAGAATTGAGCGAGGGACGAGAAAGCACGGAATTTCGGCCCCGCTTTCAAAAAAAAGGCCCGATCGCGAGGATCGGGCTGGATTCAAGATAGGATCGCTAAAACAATGCCATCTGGTCGATCGCCGCGAAGATCGCAGCGGGACTGGTCTGCTCGATAGCGTCCTCGAACAGGTCGAAGATCGACGCCGTGTCTGACATGCGTTCCACGGTGACTTCCGGCTCGGCAATGGCGACATCGCCGTCTTCGTCACCGACAAATGGCCTCGCCACGTCGGACTCGATCGTGTCGCTGACCGCCGGCTCACGCTCGGGCACGTCGTCGACCGGCGGAGTGCGCCCCTCCGGCGCCTCGATGACAAGCGCCGCTTCGACCAGCTCGCGCTCGCGTCGACGCAACTTCCACCGCCAGCCGCCCATGATGTGAGCCGGCGTATACCAGACGCCCCACACCTCGCCGGTAAGCGCGTTGCCGTGCACCACCATCGCCGGAATGTGCAGCAACGACAGCTGCAGATAGGCCATGTGCACGCAAACCGGATCGATGTCGATGCAGGTCGCATGCATCGTCTGCTGGTAGTTGTGGCCGGCGGCCGCGAGTGATTCCGCCGTCGCGATCACCATGCCGCCGGCACCACACGCAGGCTCCTGGACCCGCATGAATCCGTGCTGCTGGATGTGCGGCTGACCGTCGCCGGTCGTCATCATCGCCATCAGGCGCGACACGTGGTACGGCGTAAAGAACTGCCCGGCACGTGCGTTGCCCAGCTCCAGCATCATGTACGTCTCGCCGAGCAGGTCAGTCATGCCGTCGAAGACAGGTACCGCAGCCGCTCCCGCTTTCTCCACGAGGCCCATTCGGTGCTCGAATGACAGCGTCAGCGCACCGAGCATGCGGGGAAACCGCTCGACATCTTCGCGCTTGTACTTCCCGACGATTTCGAGATAGCGCTTCTCGCGCGCCTCGAACTGCGTACGATCGACGCTGTTGCTGATCGACAGCGCCGCCAGCTCGACGAAGTCGGCAAACACGGTATGCGTGTGCTGGCCGTACGAAAATGCCTTGATCATCTGCACGAACTCGCGCTGATACGGGTCGGCGGTCTGGTCGTGCTTACGCTCTGCGCTCTTGCGGCTCATGCGAGCACCTCGCGGGCGCAGGTACAGAAATAGGACATGGTGCTCTCCAGGATCAACGGGAGAGCACGCCCGACGGGAGTGATCCCGTGCGGGTGATAAGAAAAAGACCGCCAGCGGCGGTCGAAGGTCGATGCGTCGATGACGCGGTAGGTGGAGTGATCGTATCGCGCGGCGCCGGCGCTCATCCGGCTCAATGCTTGCCGAAACGCGCCCCCTTTCGATCCGCGCGACCCCGCGCGGCGCAGCGCCAGATACCCACAAAATCGCTGAACAACACTGTGGAAAACTGCGGTGCCGGCCCGCCACACGGGCCTCTCGCGCCGCTGCTCAAGAATTAGGCAGGGGGCATCCAAATCAACCGGTTGAGCCCCTTCAGGCAGAAAGCTCCAGAAAAACGCATCGCTTTTGGGGCGAAGCGCGCGGACCGGAGCGTTGGCCCTGTCGACCGTCAAAAGATCATGGAATTTCGGCCGCTTTCCGCCCGAATTTTCAGCGGCCGCTCGACACAATCGAGAGTCGACCCGATCCGTGGGTCGCCGACCTGTCCCGGAACCACGATGCAACCGCTCGTCCCCGTCTGGGTGGCTATCGCAATATTCGCCGAAGCCGCCCTGCTGTTTAGTCGACTCAGTTCGCCGGTCCGCTGGATTTGTGGCGGTGCTTTGGCAGCCTTTCTTCTCGGTTGTTCGGCGGTCGGCACGATTCTCCATTTGATCGAGCACTGGCGAAAGCAGCGCGACGCGAACGACACCATGCTGATGGAGCAGCGATTCCCGTATTGCCACGTCAAACGCCTGTCGAGCGGCGAATGGCATCTCATCGACAAATCAACGGGCCGCACGCACGTGCCGCCGGCCGTCATTACGCCACCGTCCCACTAACCACCGCATCGGAGCCCTGCATGCCCTCCGTCTCTTTCGCCGGCCACACCACGCTCCTTGAGGATCTCCAAGAGAATCCCGCGCGGTATGCCCGGCAGCTCGAACGTGCGAAGATCACACCCGGTTTCG
Source organism: Burkholderia sp. Ac-20353 (assembly GCF_017104785.1). NCBI lineage: Bacteria > Pseudomonadati > Pseudomonadota > Betaproteobacteria > Burkholderiales > Burkholderiaceae > Burkholderia > Burkholderia sp. Ac-20353. The sequence continues at coordinate 70,479 of NZ_JAAGPL010000005.1, forward strand.
CACAATGTCGATGCCACGAAGATCGCCCCCCGCTCAAGCTCGTGATTCGGCGCTACGGCACGCTGTTCCATCTCGCCGGATGGCCCGACGAGGGGCCGTTGCACCGTCGGGACTGCGATTTCCACAAGACCGCCCGGCCAACGGGATCGCACGCCGGCAAATCGCTGCCGGGCATCACGGCCACGCCCGACGGTCTGCGCGCCAGGCTCGATGTCGCGTTGGAGCAAAGAACGATCGTCCCGGCGTCGAAAGGCACGCCGCGCGTCGCACCCGGAAAGGTCTCGCGCCGCGCGGCGCCGCTGCTTGGATTCACTCATGCGTTGTGGGAAGCGGGAGATCTGAATCGATGGAGTGGTGTCGGCACCCACCGCAACTGGGGTGCGTGCAACGCCCAGATTTTGGCCGGGATCGGCGACTCCGTGATCAACGGCCAGCCAGCCGACGAAGTCCTGCACATCATGCGGCGGTTCCAGGAGGCCGACCGCGACGCGATCAACGCCGAGTTCGACGCGTTTCTCGCGCGAGTGGCGGCTCACAACGGCGCGAACCGCCGAGGGATCGTCGTCGGCGAAGTCGCTGAAGTGGGCACGACCCAATTCGGCCGCGCCATTACGCTGCGTCAGAGCGCGAAGCGCTACTACGCGGGCAACGCACTGATCGCGCGCGTCGAGCAGAAGTACGCGCACGCGTGGCGGGCGATCGGCGATCGCGAGGCCAAGGTCATCGCGTGCCTGGTCATCGAGCGCAGCACCAACGGCAAACACCACGTCGCTGTCGATCTCGCTGCAATGCTCTGCTCGGCGAGCTTCATCACGTGCGACTCGATACACGAGGTCGCGATGGCGAACCGACTTGTCTCCGAGCGGCGTATGTTCGAGAAGCCCATCCGGTGCCGCGATGGCGACGCAATGCTTCCCGACTTCATTCTTACGGATGTCGTACCCGCAACCCACATCGAGATGTACGGGATGAACGGCATGCCTGAGTACGAGGCCCGCAAGGCAAAGAAGCGCGCCATTCGAGTGCGTGACGGTATTCCGGTCGTCGAATGGAATATCGAGGACCCGCTCACGTCAGTACTGCTGCCGCCACCCGCACCACGACGCCCAGGGCGTGACCGATAACAAAAAGAGCCCGGCCTTGGGTTCCATGTGCGGGGCGCGGCGGAGTACAACGATGAGGGAAATTCCGTTCCGATCCGGTTTCCGGCACGGCCCCGGAAACCCTGCGTGTATCGAGCGACTCCGCGTCGCCCGGGGTCATCACTCAAGCTAGGCCGCGAGCCGTTCCAGCTCCCGCGGCTCGTCAGACGAATCACGCCAATACGCCTTCACCTGCGCGACGACCCACGCCACGGTCGCGCGTGGTGCCACTCTCAGTTGCCGATCGTAGAGCGCGATCAACGCACCGATCGCGCCCGCCGAGGCAGACGTCGCCAGCGCACATCGGCCCGCGATCGCCGCGCCCGCATCGCACGCATTGATCGTGTTCTGCGCAGCTGCAAAAGTCGCCCGGCTCCCGCCCCCCTCCCCCACACCCGCCTCCAACAGAAAGTGCACCGCGATGAGTGCGTGGGTCAGCACGGCGAGGGTATGCGCGTCACCCTGGCCAGCCTTGAGGGTACTCAGGGCGAGATAGCACGCGAGTGCGATCCTGTCCCGATCCGCGGCGGGAATGGGCAACAGATCGGACTTGGATCGAATCGCGGTCTTCGGGGGCTTCATGTCGGCACGCTCAAACGGTTGCATTGCCCGGTGATTACGGCATCGCGAGGCTATCGCTTTAGCCAACCGCCGCAGACGTTCCTTGACTTTGCCTCACCGCCGGCAAGATGGATGCACGCTCAATGCACATGGAGACCAACATGCAAGGCAAAGCCCTGTTTCTTGACCGCGCCGTCGCACGCACCCGCGACTGGGGTCCGCACTTTCCCGCGTTATCGATCGCCTGCCGCGAACCCGGCTCAATCTCATGCGGCCGCCAGGTCGTCGTCGCAGCCGCCGATGACCACGGCGTGCGCTGCGCGTTCTTCACCAACTTCGGGTCGTTATTCGATTTCGCCTGCACGTGGGCCGAGCTTGAACGCGCGCGCAGTTGGTGGCATTTCGTGCGCGAGTGGCATTTCTGGATCGTCGACAGCGACGATTCGCTGCGCCGCCTCTTCGCCGGGAAGGGGATACCGGACGGCAAAGGGCTCGTCGTCCCAACCACGGTAGCGCATCGCCAGGATGACGCATTTCTTCGTTTCATCGAACGCGTCGAATCGGTAGCCCGCACGCGAATCGGGATAGTCGAACCGGCATGACCGCACAGCGCTGTTACGATCAGAAATCGAAACGGCTGAAAGCAACAGCATCTACCGCTGTTTCCAGCCCGGAAAGGGCTTATTATTCACGCTTTGCCAACTTTGCTTTTTGCTTACAGATGCTGGAGCATCTCTATCCCTGCGACCACTGCGGCGGACGACCAACGATCGGGCGCTCACAACGCCTGATCGATTGCGGTGAGAACCGCCTCTGGGACTTCAGTGAATTCGGTCGCTACGCCGGCCCACCGGAAATTGGCGATGTGATCCCGCGCCCGCCCGAAGCGCCCAAGACCGAGAAGCTCGTCTGCATCTACTGCATCGGCTGCGGCATGCAGACGCCGTGGGAAGTCACCACGGACGACGAGCTCGGTGCGAAGCATCGGTGTGTGAGTCTCTGGAACGGGCGGCTCAATCGTCCCCCGGTCGAATCGGGTGACCTGCGCGCCCTCGTTGAGCGCGAGCTCGGCGCATGCGACGCGCAGATGGTCGTCGATCTCCTTTCTCGTGCCGACGGCGACTGGACTGAACTCGGTCCGATTTTCAAGATGCTGGCGCAGCGGCTTGTCGACGCCACAATCGTGACTATCGACACCTGGCCCATCGCGCCGGTACTCGAAGACGCCGCACGCTACCGCAAGCTGGTACAGCTTGCGAAGTGGATCAAAATCGACGGCCACGACTACGTGCAATTTCCGAAGATCTCGTCGCCCCCGGAACATGGCGACTGCCTGTTCGAGGACCGGATTGCGATGGCTGTCGACGCGATGCCCGACCGCGATCGGTGGTAAAGAAAGTTCATCGCGACTTACGGGGAACGCGGTACTTGCCGCCCTCGTCGGACCGGGTTCGGCCATTTTCTGCCGTTCGCATGCAGCCTCAGGCGGACACTCGAACGTCAGCTCCGCACCCAGACACCGGGCGCTCGCTGCCTCAATAGCCGCGTCGCATCATCGGCAACGCGGTCTACGCGGCCAGACTGGGACTGCTCGTATCCGCAACCTGTCTACGGGGTTAACCTGCTCGCCGACAACAGCGCTCCCCCCTTTTCTGCTGAGGACATTGACCGCCCTCAACCGTGCCTATCGGAGTCAAACAACGCGACCACTAGCCTTCCTCCGGAGGAGGAGGAGCAAGTGATCAGGGGGTCCAACGATAAACAATGATGCTGGAGCCGTTGTAGTTGTCCTTGGTGATCACGTACTCGCCGGTCGACCGCTGATACGACCGCAGGCCATACATCGAATCCACGTCATTGCCGACGTACACGGTGCCGGGGCTGCTGTTGATCAACGTGTTGTCGAGGCTGCCTGTGGTGAGATTGAACGCGTCGATGTTGGGCACGGCGTGGACGTAGCCGACGAACAGATAGTTGCCGGCTGCCGTGATCGACTTAGGATTGGCGCTGGTGAGGTTGATCACCGGATTGGGCGCGCTGGTGTTGCCCGCGAGCCAGCCGTGATACACCTCGATCCGCGTGCCGATCGCCGTCCAGTCCGTGCTGCCGACGATGCCCTGCGCGAGGATCATGGTGTCGCTCTCCGGCAGGTAAATGATCCGCGTCAACGGCGCGATCGTGCCCGGTATGGGCGTCGATACGCCAGCGCCCCAATTCGGCTTGCCGCTGGCATCGAAGCCGGTCAGCGGGTAACGCCAGATCGCGTTCGTCTTGTCGAGTCCGGCCCAGACGTCGCCTTTACTGTCGAGGCAAAATCCGTTGCGGACCCTGGCGGTCGCATTGAACGCGGTGCCCGGCAGCGTGGCGTCCGGGATCGCGATGTAGCCGCTTGCGCTGTTGAAGTGGAAGAAGTAGAAGGTGTCGGGATTCTGGCTGGCCGCCACGAGGATCCGGTTTGCGCCGACGGCGGCGAGTTGGCCGAAATGCTCACCGCGTTCGTGATCGTAAAAGTTGATGCGCGGATCGGACGGATAGGTGATCGGATCGACCGTGTTCGCGACGAAGGTTCCGCCGGCGGAGCCGGTATAGAGATTGGTGCCGCTATAAAAGTAGGCGCTGTCGGTGGCCGGGTCCGGCGCGGCGATCCCCTCGAAGTTGAGAGACTGCAGTTTCCAGCGCAGATTGCCGACGCTGTCGTACGCGTGGATGTCGGTGCCGCCGTCGCGGCCGAGATCCCAGGTTCCGCCCCAGGGGTTGTTGAGCACATACAGATTGCCTGTGGAATCCTTGCCGATGCCGACGACGCGGGTGAAGCGCTTGTCGCCGACCTGGCCTTTGGTACCCGCGGTCGTGTCGAGATAGCCGCCCTGAACGCCGAACGTGCCCGCCAGAAATGGCGCGCTAGAGACATCGTAGATCTTGATGTTCATGTCGGGACCCTGGTCGCCGACCATCAGATGCGTGGTCGACGCATCGAAATACAACGCGGACGGACGGGAGGCCGAGGACATCTGGATGGTGTTCAGCGGCGCGCCCGCGGAATTGAATTCGAGGACCGCTCCTGCGTTCTTCTGCGCGACCCAGAGATTTCCCGCACCGTCCAGCGCGAGCGCGCCCGGCCCAGAGACGGCGATATCGCGCTGCCAGCCGCCGTCAGTGGTGTAGACGCGCACGCGATTGCCGGGAAAGTCGCTCGCGTAAAGTAGCGAGCCGGACGTCGCGAGTCCGGTGACGACATCGGCGTGCCGTTCCGTCGTCGTCGCGCTGACAGGGATGAGAAGATCGCGGGTCCGACTGGTTCGGTCGTACCGCCCCACGGCGCCGCTGCCGTAAGCGGCCTTGAACTGCAACGCGGCGAAGATCGACGTGGCGTTGCCGGTAATCGCGCCGCCCTGGAATTCGTTGTGCGCGCCGATGGAGCCCATGCTTTGACCGTTCTGGTAGATCGCGACGCCGCCCTCGTTTTCGTCCCACATGGACGCGGTATAGATGACGCCTTCAGGCGCGGTCCACATCGAACGCGCGACGCTGCCGACGTGGCTCGTGTTGGTCCCGTAAGTGTTCGCCAGCCAGTCGGTTGTGTATGCCGCGTGACACGCCGGCGCCGCCGTGCCGATCAGTATGGCGGCAAGAAAGATGGCGACAGCACCGCCGCGCATCAGAATATTAAGACGCGACTGAAGTCGCATATCTTTCCGTCTCATGGCGCCCTCCCGATGTTCGCTTCATACGCCGCGCAAACAGCCACGAATGCATCACGCGACCGCCCGTATGTGCGCCGCAGCAATCGCAGTCGCAAGCGCCGTGCCAAACACTTGGCCGCACCGCTCGACTGGTGGCCCGACGGTCGATCAGAACAACGGAATGGGAAAAACGCCGGAAAAACGTTTCAGGATTGAAACGGAATCGAGCAATCTGCCGCCGCTGCCGTCCGCGATGCGCCGCACCATTTGCGCTTGCAATGAATCGGCGGTTGCGAAGCGCCGGAGTATGTATCACGGCTGATACATGTCGCTAATAGAGGCCTCGTTCATAGCGACAGCATCAACTGCGTCGTCGCAAAGATCAGATAGTCGAGCGCTCGATATAGCGGTGGCCGAAGGCCGCTCGTCCTATCAGATGGCACGGAGCACCCATCGGCCGATGTGACCGAGTGAATGGCCGATATACCTGTGAAAGCTGTCGTCGGGGGTTACTGTGGGTTGAGGGGCCGAAGTGGGTCGGGAAGCGGCATCTACTGAAACCGGCGAAAAAAAACCGGCATAAGCCGGCTTCAAAATTTGCTCTGGTCGAATCCGAGGGCCAAGACCAGGGCACGAGAGAGAGTTCATGTTACCGAGCCCCGATGCCCCTCCAGTGTCCGTAACACACACGATTTCGATCGCCATTCCCCGGCTTCATCGCCCCCTTAACTCCGCTCCCCGTCATTCCCGCGCGTCCGTCGACGCGAGCAATCGGTAAAGCGCTTGCCGCGAAATCCCGAGCGCGGCCGCTGCGTGGCTTTTGTTGCCGCCGGCTTTCTGCAGAGCCGCCTCAACTGCATCGACCGTGGGCAGCGACTTGCGCAGCGCCGTTTGCTTCGCGAAGGTCGACAAATACGCGTTCGCCTTGGATTCGCGGCTATGCCCGGCAGCGGCCACGACGCGGCGCTTCGCCTCTTCGTGCGCGGCCGGATCGGGACGGACCGCCGCTCCCTTGATCGGCGCCGGCACGGCAGCCACCTGTTCGTAGAGCGTCTGCAGATATTCGTGCCGTAGCCCATGACTCGTGACGCCGAGGCCCGCCTTCGTCACCCCATGCTTTTCCAGCACGTAGTAATACCAGTAACGCCACTGCTTCAGCGACCGTCCCGCCGGAACCGTCGACCCCGTTACGCCATTGCTCAACCAGGCCGCCTCCTCGAGGATGGCAATCTTCCGTTCGATGGGCACTTCGCGCGGCCGACCACCCTTCGTGCCGCGCGTCACCGCCAGGGTCTGCGGATTACGAACGGCCTCCAGCGGTCGCAACATGAAGCTCTCCTCGACGCGCAGGCCAAATGCCGCCTGCAGCTTCAGCTGGATAGCCGTGTACGGGCACGTCCGGGCGATTTCGTCGATCTTCGCGGCCGCGTCCACGCCGTGCGCCGCCCATGACTTGTCCTGCGTCGCGACATAGCTCCGCACCAACCCGGCTGCACGCCGGTCAACATAGTCGCCGAGCGTCCCGACCAGGTTGGCCTTGCCCATCCATTGCGCGAGCGCGCGCAGGTACGTCAGCTTGTTCTCGATCGTACCGCCAGACTGGTCGTCGGCCACCCACCGTGTGACGAGGTATTCCACATGCTTGGCCTTCAGCGACCACGGCGTTTGCAGCGCGAAGCCACCCTGCCGCAACTCGGCGAACGCCTTGCAGATCGCCGTTGCGCGGTTCTCCTGTGTCTTGATCGACAGCGCCCGGTTACTGATCCGTGTCGTGCTGTGGATCTCCGCTACGTGCGTATCAAACAGCGCCAGTAGCGCGTCTCGAAACTCCGGCGATAGCGGATATCGATTCACGACGGCTCGCACATTCAATATCGCGGCCATGCTCTGCTCTCCGTGCGGCACTCGCCGCTGCTTCGTTGCTCAATGCCGCCAGCGCACACCCGACACCCCTACCTGATGTCGTTGCGGCGCGCGCCGCGGCGCAATGCGTGCCGCATAACGCGGCGGGGCCGATTTCCGTCGACCCGGTCCTGCTGCTTCCTGTCCTTTAGCGATTCCATCCGATCAGCCCGGTGCATGGGAAGAACATGCACTCCGACTGTCCAACCTGCTGCTCGACCGACGCATCCCGCGCTTCGCGCAAGACACCGCCCGTCCATCGCGCCCGTCTCCGGTCGCGCTGCGCGGATCACTCCCCGCGCGGATCAGCTTCGTGGCTACCCTGCCAGCCTGACGCTCTTGCGTCTCGACGCCCGCCCGCCGCTTGCGCGGTTGTGGACGCCGGGCTACGTGCCGGGCAATTCCTGTTGAGCTCCTTCGGGTACGGCGGCTCAGACCGTTATCTCTTCCGTTCAGGGAATCGCGATGCCGGACCTTCGCCGGTCGCATGACTTCCCCCACCCACCAGCACACTCATGTCGGCCGCGGTGTATCGGGCTTCCTGAGTGCACCCAGCATCGTTTGCTGTCGGGGTGCGTCCAGACGTCCATGAGGGCCTTGCGAACTGTCCGGTGTCCGGCGTCCACATGTCCTCATTGCGTCCCATTGCGGCAAACCGCCGCCAATCGTATGGATATCGCACTGTCCAGTGGTCCTCATGGTGGATCGCTGTGCAATTGATCTGATTCAGAAAAAGGCCGCTTCAGTTTGCGGCCCGGACATTTGACTGCTTGAGTGGCCCGTTGCGGGCCGATAGGGACGAGCGAGCGCCTGGCGCTCGGCTTCGATGCGTCTGTGACGCGGTAGGTGACTACAAGGATAGGCAAAAACACCGCTCATCGCGCATCGAAAGCTAGCCGGAACCGCGCAGCTTTCCGCGACTTCACTTTGCACACCGCTCGATAGACTGAATCCGTGAGATCTGACAGTTGAGTGTTAGACAAGTGTCACTTTGGCCGGATGACGGGGGTCGTCGGACGCGAAGTGACACTTAACTGATAGATAAGTGTCACTTCCCGCCATTTCCGTCTTTCCCTTACCCATATGGAGTCCTTGTGAAAACTTCCGTCTTTGCTGTCGACGTCGGCTATGGCAACACCAAGTACGCTCACCGCGCGTCGAGCGGTTCCATCGCCACCGGCATGTTTCCGTCGCTCGCGCCGCTCGCGGCCAGCCGCTCGCTGTCGAACTTCGGCGAGGGCGTGCTCGCCTCCCGCAAGGTCGCCACGATTGTGATCGACGAGGTCGAGTACGAGGTCGGCCCCGACGTCGCGCTCACGGCCGCCTACGGCAATACCGGCCGCGCGCTTTCCAACGACTATGTCCTGTCGAGCAACTATGCCGCGCTGCTGGGTGGCGCGATGCACTTCGCGAGCATCACGCACATCAAACGGCTGGTGCTTGGCCTGCCGGTTCACAACATGCAGAAATACTCCGCCGATCTGAAGGAGCGATTCGCGGGCACGCTGGATTTCGGTGTCGCACGCGTGACGGTCGATAAGGTCATCGTCATTCCGCAGCCACTCGGCTCGCTCGTCTCGGCCGCCAGCAATCAACAACCCGAGTTCAGCCGGAACAATGCGCACCTCGTGGTCGATGTCGGCTACTTCACGACCGATTGGGTATACGCAAACGGCTTCACGATGGATGACAAGCGCAGCGGCGGCATCCCGGGCGGGGCCTCCCAGATCTATCAGCGTATCGCGGCGCTCATCTCGCGCGACCAGGACGAGCAGGTTGACGATCTCGAACGCATCGACAAGGCACTGCGGGAGCGCACGCCGTTCTTCTTCTACGGCAACGATATCGATCTCGCGCCCTACCTCGAGCGATCGCAAGCGATCATCACCGGCGTGGTCAAGGAGATGCAGAACAACGTCGGTCAACTGACGGACGTGCGCTCGATCATCCTGTCCGGCGGCGGCGCAGCGCTGTACGCGACAGCGATCCGCAAGGCGTTTCCGCGCGTTCGCATCGAAGTGATCGAAAACCCCTGCCTTGCGAACGCGAAGGGCTTTCTGATTGTGGGCGAAGCCGGCCTTGCTCGCGAGCGTGCCCGCGCCACTGCGACCGTATGAGCGAAAAATTCGCGATGAAGCTGGTCATCGACGACGTGACCAGCCCGCTGCTCTTCGCGCGGCTTTCGGCGATCAGCTCGCCGCGCGATCGGGCGGCGGTGCTTCGGTTGCTCGCGGAAGCGGCGTGCCGAGGCGACACGGTCGGCGCTGCGCCGCATTCGCGAAGCGTGCCTGCGTTCGAACCGCCGAGCGGCCGGGAACCGGACTTGCCGGAGATGACCGCGACAGGCCGCGAACGGCGATCCAATCCACCGCTCGCGCCGACCTTCGACCTGCCGAGCACCGATACCGCGATGGCCGACTGTGACCTGGCAGGTATGGTCGCGGACGGGTTCGCGGCCTTCCTCTAGGCCGACTTGACTTCGCCATCCTCGTGCGAAGATGGAATCACGATACCGGTGTTCGAAGCGCTCCGCGCTTTGCACCGGTGCAACAAGGAGAACACCATGCTGGAACTCATCGGTTGGATTCGCGACGGCTCGATCATGGACAAGGTCACGTCGCCCATTTTCTGGCTCACGTTCGGAGCCTTCTGCGTCGCCGGCTACTACCTCGGCTGCGCGCTGTCCGATTACAAAGCCACCGCGGAGGAAGAATGAACTCGCCGATCGACCGCGCGCTGAACGGCCGCGCCCCGTCCGATGCTCTGGCGTTCCTGCTGCGACGCGCGTGCATTGCGATCGCGTCGTGCTGCATCTGGCTGCTTGGCGGCTATTGCGCAAGCCGGCATATCGACTGGCTCCCCGGTCCATTATTCATGTTCGGCGGCGCCGGCGGTTTTGTGTGGGCGACTGGCCTCTACAAGCTGTGGCGTCCGCTCCTGAAGGCACTATCGTTCTACCTGCGGTTCATCCGGTGAATCAAACACATTGGACAAAAAAAAAGCGTCACCCCGAAGGGTGACGCTGTTCGATCAGTGTTTTCGGCTCTTTGCCTTTTGCTCAAGCCACGCCATGCAAAAGTCCACGGCAGGCTCGAAGGGTTCATCCCGCAGTACGTAACGGTCATCGCCCTTGCAATGCCGATCGATGACGTCGAAGGATTCCGCCTTCGACAACCCCGTCGGCTGCCTGCCATTCGCCGCGCCCGTGGTCGCGACGATCTCAAACTCTCCCAGCAACACACGAAAGGCCATCATCATTCTCCGAATGAGGCCCGGTGCAATACGGCCCGGCGGGGACGTATCCCCACCGGGCCAACCAAATAAAGCCGGCAATCGCCGGCACTGAAATCAAGCGAAACTACACGCGCTACCGCCATGCACGCGCGCGAGGTTCCGCTTCCGCATCTCGTCGCGCGCCAGTCGCCTCGCACACGCCAGCTCGTAACGTTGTGTCCGCCGCTTGTGCTGCTGCGCCCACACGTCGCAAAAATCCGCGCCCTCAACCACCGAACGGACGATCGACACACGCTTGCCCAGACTCCGAACGTACTCGGCAAGGACCGAGGCGTGATGCTCGCCCGGCCGATAGCCGCGGCGCGCATCGACCCGGTCCCGGTCCGCGTAGATGATCACGTGGTCGTAATCGTCCCAGCGGATGTCTGCACGCTCGAGGCCGCCGCAGTTCAGCAAACTTCGGACCTCGATGCGATTCCGATACCGTGCCACCACCGCGAACCCCGTCTCCGATCCCTCGACCAGCGCGAGGGTCCGCGACCGGGTGGTGTTGAGCCGCACCGACGAACCAAAACTCCCATCGGGCGCACTCATCTCCAGCTTGGCTCGCTGTTTCCCTCTCTTGGTCAGAAAGGGAACCTTCGCGCCTTCAGCGGTGAGATAGGTCCGATGCAGGCGACACGGCTTTCCGGCCTGCGATCGCGCACGCAGCAGCATGACGGGAAACTTCCCTTGCCTCTTTCCCCAGGCATCGACGTACTCCATGCCCGGGTGGTAACGCACGTCCTTCCCGATCCACTCGATCTGCAGTCCAGGAATGCGCGTCGACAGATACGTCCATACCGGCGACGCCTCGGTGATCGGCTCGGCGCCATCCCATGCGGCCTGCATCTCGCGACACTTCTGCTCGTCGCTTTTCTCAGGCCGGACCGGGACCGGCTTCACCTTGCGCGCCACCTCGACGGGAATGCCGCCGTTGTACTTGCGGGTCTCGAGCTCATAGTAGATCTCGCGGTACGGCTTTCCGGTCACCTCATGGATGAGCGACACGCCAGTTCCGCCCTTCGCGCAGCGAGCGCAGTACCAACCGCCTTTCGGGTCTCTCTCCGGCGGGTAGAGCCTGAACGAATCCTCGCCGTCACACAGCGGGCACGTCCACCACCGCTTTCCCTCGCCACCCAGAAATCGGCTGTCGAGATAGTGCGGAAAGATGCTTGACCAGTTCTGGTCTTCGAGAACCAGCTTCTTCAGCCCTCTCACGATTCAATCTCCTTTTGCGCTATCGCGAAAACGCGAACAACGTTCGCCACATCGATCGACGTGGCGGACAACACGGGTGGATCACATGCCCTCTGGCTGCCCAGCACCCCACCAGTCGCGTCGAATCGACGTGACATGGAGAGCGCTGCGCGGCGCGAGCGGTGAAACCACTTCACAGTCATGAGTCACTCTCCTGGTCGGATTGCGGGTTGGGTCGATGCCTGAGACAGGCGTGGAAACGCTTGCTCAACGAAGCCGCGCGGGGCGCGTCGGCTTGGTTCAGCAACGTCAGGACGTCGAGGAAATGAGGGGAGAAAGGAACGGCATGTGACGTGCCAGAAGGCACGCCACACGCTAAAGGTGAGAAAAAACGGGAGACAACGACGAGAAGGGGAGCTTTTCCGGGATCAGATCGCGGCCCACGCTTTGCGGGGGTGCCAAACGGAGAACGGGATGTCGTCGTCTTCCGCGAATCCGCCGCCACCGCCAGACGACACCGGGGCTCTCGACGGTTGCTGTTGCGCCGCTGGTCGCGGTACCGCTGCGCGGCCGCTTGTCGCCGGCACGTGACGCGATTCCTGCTCGACGCCATCGCCCTGCGCATTGCCACCACGCCCGCCAAGCATCTGCATCTGATCGGCGACGATCTCGGTCGAATAACGATCCTGCCCGTCCTGGCCTTGCCATTTACGGGTACGGATGCGGCCTTCGACATAGATCGATGATCCCTTCTTCAGGTGCTCGCTGACGATCTCGGCCAGACGGCCGAAGAAGGAAACCCGATGCCACTCGGTCGCTTCCTTGAAGTCGCCAGACGCCTTGTCCTTGTAGCGATCGGTCGTCGCCAGTCGCACGTTCGCGACCGCGTCGCCGCTCGGCAGATACCGCACTTCGGGATCGGCACCGAGGTTACCGACCAGAATCACTTTGTTCACTGATGCCATGAATCACTCCATTATTTAGAAATCGACCAGAGCCACTTGTCCCACATGACTTGCTGGCCCTTCACCATCTTCGGCGAGCCGTCCTCGCGGAATGCCGGGACCTTGACCTTGCGCAGGCGCCGTACCGTCACCCGCTCGCCCACCTGACAGCCACATTCGGCGATCGCTTCCTTCAGCCCCTCGCCCTGCAACGTGCGTTCACCGTGTGCGGTGTCGAGGCGCAATGCAAACGAGGTGTAGAAGCGCGCGCCATTGGAGTGGCGGTCGGGGAATCGGTCCTCGCCCCACCACGTGATGCGGCCGACGACGGCCGTGAACCCCTGCGAATCGTCGCGTCCCGCGCGCGGCGCGCGCCGCGGCGCCGGTGCGCTATCCGCACGAGGTGCATCGACACGCGGCGCATCCTCAACAGCAGACGGGCCGCCGTGGTGGGCGGTGTGCGGCGTCGGTTGGCCAACGCGACGGATCGCGGCCGCGATCGCATCTTTCAGCGTGCCGCTGTGCTCCGCGACCCATGACCAGTGCGGCGTCAATTCGGGAAGGATCTTGACGCCGAACATCGTCTCGCCCGTATGCTCGTCGAACGCCGGCACGAATTCGACGACAAGGTTGCCCTCGTCGACGAACAGGTGCGGGATCCCGTCGATCGTGACGTGCGTTTCGTTCGAAGCACCCTGTCCGATGATCCGCGGGCCGCTTGGGGCGTTGGCGCACGCACGATGTGCGGGCGGCTCGGCCGGCTGAGTCCGCGGCTTGCCGGGAAAGAGGTCGGCCATCACGCGGGCGAGTAAACCTGCTGGGTGTGCCATGCGTCCTCCTACAGCAACGAACCGAAGCAAATGCGCTTCAGTTCGGCGAGGTCGCGCGCAAGCAGCGGCGTACTCAGGATGACGTCCTGCATCGTTTCCGGATCGACGCCGTTGACCCTGCAGACGTACTCATACGGTAACGCGCCATGCCAGTACCCCATGATCCAGCCGAGGGTCGCGTAGTAATCGTCGAGGTCGATCTTGCGGTTCCGAAGCCGCTCGGACAGCAGATCCGCGCAGTCCATCAGCGACTCAGGCATACGATCGCCTCGACGGCTATCGCAGGCCAGCGAGATCAATGCGTCGACCAACTGGTCTCGCACGCTGGCGCTCCAGAACTGCGGGTCGGGAAGGGGATCGGGTTTGGGGGGCGGGATGACGACGGGGGATTCCCCGCCGAAGATATCGAGCTGCCAGGCAGCCACGCGAGTTTCCATCAGAGGCTCCGGTGCAGCCGGGCAACCTCATCTCCGGAAACCGGGAACGGGTTCCCGGCAAGGGTAGAGGCCCGCAAGCGGAACGGTGTGATCCGTTCGGCTTGCGGGTGATACGGCGCCCGATCAGGAGCCTGTCTTGAGAGGACGGACGACCGCCGACTTGGCGTAGCGTCGCTTCGGCGGTGTCGTGTTAGCGACATCGTCGTTCGCCGCTGCAGCGGTCGCTTGAGCGACACGTTGCGTCGCGAGCTTCGCAGCTTCCGCCGCTTCAGCACGTTCAGCCGCTTGCGCCTCCTCCATCGCCTTGCGTTGCTTGGCGATTTCAGTGCGCAGCCACGAACCCGCCAGCAGCGCGAGAAGGCCGGCGACGAAGAACGACATCGTGGCCAGATACACGACCATGCAGATGGCGAACAGCTTGAACGGCGACTTGATCGCGTTCTGGAACAGGAACTTCAGCATTTGTCTCTCCGAAGAAATGACGCACAAGGGAATGTCCGGACAGTCGTCCGCGGTTTCGATGCTCGGTTGAGCAAGGAAATCGGCGTGAAGCGCTTTCGTGCCGGCCCGAGCGGGCCCGCACGAAAATGCTCAACGTCGATGGGGGGAACAGGCGCAAGAATTCGCGGATGGACGTAGCCCGTCAGCTACGAAGGTCGATGCGTCGGGGGAACGCGAGATAATCCAAGCGTAATGCGGGCGCGGCAACGATCGGGCGTGAATGCTCGCCAATCGGATATAGCTTTGGCGACGATCGGGCATTTCCTGCGCGCGGGCGGCCGGAGTTCAACCGGTTGAGCCCCTTCAGGCGAAAAGCTCCAGAAAAACGTATAGCTTTTGCCGGTTGCGCGGACTTGACTTCTCAATTCGCGCGGCAGACTGGAAGCGTCAACCACTACTTTCGACGCTCCCCATGTCCACTCTCGTCATTCTGATCTTTGTTCTCTGGTGTGCGTATCGCGCATTCCGCCGTCCCGTCATCTCGAAGCGTCCTGCGGTGCCGAGAACGCGCGCCGAGACGTCGGGCGACCTCGGCGAAGCCCGTGTGCTGTCCGAACTCCGGACCATCCTGCCGTGGCTCTGCGGCAACGACTACTACGTGCATCCGTGTGCCGTGCTCCTGCACCACGCCCCCGGCACGGCATTCCCGACGGCCGAGGTCGACCATCTTGTCGTGACGCCGTTCGGCATCTTTGTGATCGAGACGAAGAACTGGTCCGGCCGGATCGCCCCGGGTGCGGACGCAACCAGTCTCCTGTGTCACCTGCCGGACGGCAAGCTCGAGGAACGGCGCTCGCCACTCGCGCAAAACCGCACGAAGGTCGCGTTCCTGCGCGCGATGCTGCCCGCCGTTTGGGACATCCACGGCGTTGGCGTGTTCTCCAACGGCGCGTGCGCCCTGTCGCCCGATCTGCCGCTCGCGCTCATTCGCGTCAACGACCTGGCGCACTGGATGCGCGGCAAGAAAGAGCAGTTCGACCAATCCGGCAAGCCGGCCATCAACGTACCGGCGGCATGGGACGCGATTCAGCATCTCTGTATCGGTATGGATGACGACACCGCGCTGGCGGATCATCGCCAGCGCGTTCGGCATTTTTTACCGATATAAGGGTCAACCCCTAAAGTCTAGGAAAAAAATGCCGAAAAGCCTTACTCCCGTAACAAATGCATCCACCCGCTTGAAAGCGGGGTGATTTCGTGCAGCTTTTCACCCCGGTGGAAAAGTATCGCCGCGTATTCTGGGGTGTGCCACCCCTCTACACGCATTCGTGGTTTGGTCTCTGCGCCTCCGAGGATCCGGTCGGTGCGGCTGACTGGTTATCTGGAGAGAAAAATGAATTCGAAGAAGCATCCAAAGAAGCCCAACACCGACGACGTTTTTGACCCAACCGTCCCCGACGGCGCATCGGTGGTGCCCGATGACGCAGACGACGACTTCGATCTGTCCGCCACCTTCGCCCATATTCCGAGCCAGCGCGAACTCAGCGACGTCGCACGAGATTTGTTCGCCGGGCTGCCCGACAATCTGATCCGCACCATTGTTCAGGAGAGCGAGGAGGTTGCGCACTCGACCCGCAAGATCCTGCAAGAGCATATGCGGATCGGCGGTAACTTCGTCCACATCCTGACGAGCGTGCTGGGCCACTACGTGACCGAACAAGGCGATACGAAGAGCGTGCACAGCCGGGCGAAGGAGCTGGTCTACGGGTATCTGACCCGCGTGTTCCGCAAATCCAAATCGTCCGTCCGGCTGTACATTCGCTGCTACGAGAAATTCTCGAACAACATCGGCGCCATCGAGATCCTTACGCATAGCGACATGGCGCTGTTGGTCGGCAACGACATTGGCGACGACGTCGTGGACATGGTGATCGATGCGCGGCGCGAAAACCCGGACCTGTCCAAGCTCGACGTCAAGCGACTGATCGCGGACTACCGCGATCAGCTCGAGGAGAAAAACACCCGCATCGACGCCGTGACCAATGACCTGACCACGACCGTCGGCCGACTGGACGTCGCGGAACTCGAAATCAAGCGGCTGACCAAATCCCTCGAAGCCGTTCGGCTCGAGCAGGCGCAGGAACGTGAAAACGCTGAGACCACCTCGGTCGAGTTTGCATCGGTGAGCAAGCAAGTCAGCACGCTGCAGCACGAACTCGCCAATCGTGAGCGCGAAGTCGAGCGCATGAGCCGAGAGCTGACTGAGATCCGCGCCAATCCCCCGAAGGAGAAGGTGGCGGTGCCGACCGTCCCGGATGCCTACAAAAACCTGTCCGATGCCCTCCAATCCAAACTGACGGAATTGAACGACGTCACCGCGCAGCTTGACGCAAAGACCGGCGAATTGAATGCGCTCGAAGTGAAGGCCAAGCAGCACCAGTCGGCGATCGAAGCCAGCGCGGCACTGGAAACCAAGGTGCGCGGCCTCATCGAGAAGTTCGGCGCGTTCGTCCAGGACTATCACAGCGCGCAGTTGCTCG
Organism: Burkholderia sp. Ac-20353; assembly: GCF_017104785.1. Classification (NCBI taxonomy): domain Bacteria; kingdom Pseudomonadati; phylum Pseudomonadota; class Betaproteobacteria; order Burkholderiales; family Burkholderiaceae; genus Burkholderia; species Burkholderia sp. Ac-20353. Next base: position 87,432 of record NZ_JAAGPL010000005.1, read on the forward strand.
TGACGGCAGACGGGAATCCGGCGCGATTCAAAAACCTGTTCCAGGCGCTTGCCGACCTGATCGGCAAGTTCGGCGATGAGGTGCACGCTGCCGCCGCCCGCGCAGCCTAATAGGAAAGCACGGGCGCATCGACGCCCGCGAGAGAAAAACGAGAGCAGACCAACAATGAATAAGAAAACCGCCCGGGATACGTACCGCTCCGTCGAACGACACTACGTACCAGAATGGCTCACGAATCGTATCCAGATCACCAACTTCGATCTGGTCGACCACATGATCTGGCTGTTGCAAGAGGACGGCCGCTTTAACGAGATCCTCCGCGTCGAGCGCAAGGAAATCGAGCACTTCAAGCACAACGCGCCATCGTTGCGCAACCTGCTGCGCACGCCGTTTCTCATGATCGCGCCGACGCTGGAGACGGTCGAGGACTGGCGCTGCTTCATTGACGAGACGCCGACCACCCTCGCCGTCGACGAACTGCGCCGCAAGATGCCCAAGTTGAAGGCGCTGTCGCTGTCGATGATCGAACACCACAACCGCATCTTCGTGGACTTGATCACCAGCGTCATCCACATGAGCGTGCTGGCTGCCCCGCTCCTGGGCATCACGACCGAGCTCGCCAACTATCTGGTGTCGGTGCCGCCGTACAAGCTGCGTCTCGCGCTGCACCGCATGCAAGGCCTGCCGCTGTTCCGCTGGCGCTTCAACACGCCGACCTTCTGGTATCAGTTCACGGCCAAGACGCTGACGGACGAGATGGTCGCGCATCACGTCATGCAAACCTCGCCGATCAAAACCGGCGAGATGCCACGCGGGTCCAGCTGGAGCGAGCTGCGACAGCCGCGCGAAAAGAACGAGATGTACGCGTACGCGCTGATGGCGTACAAGTGCCGCGCATCGACGGTTTCGTCACTGTTCCGGCTCAACCAGAATGCGATGCGCCAGCGCTACGTCGAAATGCACGGCATCAGTTCGCCATGCGGCAATGTCCCGACCTCCCTCACGTGGTTCGTGGAAACGCCGCACAACCGGCTCAATGCGACGATCTTCACGTGGCTGTACCGTGCCGCGCTGGCCGCAGGCGCAAACGGTCCGGAAGCCTTGATCGCGACCAACGACGTCTACGAGCAGTTGTTCGATGGCGCCGGTGCCATCTCGGCGGATCGTGGCTGCAACCTCACGCGTGCGATGGCGGCGGACACCCGGCTCGCGATCGCGCCGTGCCGGATCTGCCGCACCCACTACGTCGTCAGCAACAACGACACGAAGATCGAAATGCAGCAGAGCTTCGACTGCCCGGCGTGCAATAACCAGCTTGGGCCGAAGCGTCGCGGCAGCCGTAGCCGGGTGAGCCATGGACAACATTGAACGCCCGACTGACCTGCCCGCCGGGCTGGTGGTACTCAGCTCGGACGGTCGCGCTCAGTTTGGCTGGCTCAATCCGGAGACGAACGAGTACTGGGCCGAGGCCGACGGCCGGCTGATCCCGAACGCGATCGGCGCGATACCGTGGGTCGCCGATCGGGCGCACTGAGCACCGGACGATGGAAGACTTTGCCTACCTCTGCGCCGAGAGCAACGCCGCGTGGCTTTCCGGCCGCGGCGATGGCCGCTTCGAGCGATACGAGCGCTTTTATCAGGACGAGCGCGCGCGTCTTGCCGATGGGTTCGATCTCGAGCAGATCAACGAAGCCTACGAGGCTTCGGCCACGAACCGGCGGCCCCAGCCGCTCGCCTTGCTCTCCGCTCCGTGGGTGGGTAAGGTCGCCACCGCATTGTTTTGCCTGTACATGGCGGGACGACTGGTGCCGGAGATGACGGCCCAGGCCCCCGGTGCCACGGGTGTTGCACTCGTGACGGCCTTCGTGGGCCTGCGCATCTTCCATCGAAAGCACCGAAAGGCGTGGCAACGTTGATCGCCGCCGACCGCTGCCCGCCCTTGTGGCGGGTTTTTTTCTGGCAGCAGGCATTCAAGTTGTGGCGGCAACGTCCGATATATACGAGCCGGGTCAAAGGCAAGCAGCCGACGACTCACACCTAGATCTTCACGACGCGCCGCACGCTGCCTTGACTTTTTGCGGCGGTCGATAAGATGAAATCAAGGGTATGCGCCGTGCGTATCCAACAACAAAACGAGGAAACAAAGAATGAAGAAAATCACGACGGTCGGCCTGTCGGCCCTTTCGGTGGCGGTGCTACTGGCGCTCGCTGGCTGCGGAGGAGGAGGCGGCGGCGACAATAGCAGCACGACGACGGGCAGCAACGCAGGCGGTAATGCAAGCGGCAGCGCACCCGCAGCTCAGACGCCAACGAGCAATAACGTGACTACCCCGACTTTCGCGGCGGGCAGCATGGAGTCAGCGGCGTTCACGCTGCTGAACCAGCAGCGCCAGACATGCGGCTTCCCGGCACTCACAGAAAATACGACCCTCGACCAAACGGCTATGGCTCACGCACAGTATCTCGGCGCAAACAATGCGATGTCGGATACGGAAGTAGTGGGCAATGTGGGGTTCACAGGCGTAACGTATGTTGATCGCGCGGCACACTTCGGATACCCGAGCAGCAGCATCGCCATTATGGGTGTGAGCGCGGGCTATTACACCAACGCCACGCTGACCGATGTTCAATACGGCCAGCAGCTGGTCTATCAGTGGCTGGCCGGTGTATATCACATCGCGATCGCGGCGTGGCCGATCACGACGATTGGCGTCGGTATGAACAAGACGACGTTCAACGGGTTCCCGGAGATCCAAGGCTCTTTGACCATCGCGAACTTCCAACCTATGACGACCTCTGGTCCGCTGACTTTCCCGTGCCAAGGCACGACAGGCGTGGCTTATAAGGCAGGCGGTGAGTCGCCGACCCCACCCAACACATCCGGCCCGTGGGGAACGCCAGTTGCGGTAGCTGGCAACGCGACCGACACGATTCTGATGCAATCTGGCACGATGACCGATACGTCGGGCAACGTTATCAACCTCAAGGTGCTCGACTCGTCCACTGACCCGAACAAGCTTCTGCCAAAGTTCGAAGGTGTCGCCTATCCGACTTCGCCACTTCAGCCGAACACCACGTATTCGGTATCGATCACCGGCACGGTGAACGGCACCGCGTTCTCGCGCAACTTCACCTTCACGACCGGTAACGTCATCGGTTGAGCGACCTCGGCGAAGCCCGCCACCGCATCGCGTGTGGCGGGCTTGTGCTTACGCGTTCAATGTCCTCCTCCGCCTCCGCACGGCCCTCCTGCGTTTTGAGATTGAGATAACATGAACCCAACAACCTGCGTCGTGCCCGGATTTAGCATGCAGGCAAACACTTGGCTGCTCGCACCATAAACGTGGCCGTCGCCAGGATTTACGTAGGTACCGAAACCCATTTTGTATAAATCGAATGGTCCGTTGGACGACGGCAAACTTCCATAAGCCGTAGCGCCAAAGCTACTGCCTGGAGCACCGCAGATCATCGGAGACGGCTGCGTGTTGATATCATTGACGACCTGATTAGTGGTCTCGGACAGCGGGCTGCCAAACGCTGACACAGGATTAATAAACTTTCCATAGCCCGCCGCTGCATTGGCGCATGCCTGCTGCTGATCTGGCAGCGATGCCGATGGGATACTCGGCGCGCACGCCAGACCCACCCAATTCGCGCCGTCCCACCAGGGCGATGAAGTTTGTGTGTAGCCTCCTGGACACGATGGAGGTGCCTGATAGTTGCATTGCGGCGCACTCCAATGCGATCCCTGCCACACCGACGACGCCGCAGTCGTCCACCCTGCCCCCGTCGGACACTGCGGTTGCGGAATCGGCGCCGATGAGATGGGCGTGGTGCAGGTCGAATCCTGGTTCCCGTAGGAACAACGGGCCGGCCCCGCGAACGCCGAGCTCGCGCTGACTGCCGCCGCCGACAGCAGAGCCGCACGTACCCCTGTAAGCAATACTCCCAATTTCTGCTCCTAGTAAGCGCAATAAGTCGTCGCGACGGCAGGAACCCATATGGGAGTGCCGCTACCATCGGTAATGACAACCGTCCAAGGTCCCGCGCCGTTCACATTGAAGTTCAAGGCGGTGGTCGGATCGATCTGGACGCCCTGTGGAGCAAGCAAAATCTCCGGCGTCCCGCCAGCGTTACAACTGGGCGCCCACACAAACGTTCCATGCCAGACCACATATCGCGCGTACTGTTGCCATGAGCCGCCGATCGGCAGCCATACGCGCGCGCCGGTGAACGGATCACGTTGACAGGCAAACGGCATCCCCGACCCGTCATACGCCGATGCAATGCCGGTGCCCACGCACGCGGCCCGCGGCACCGCGACGTTCCCCGCCGTCACCGTGCCGGTGACGGTCGCGTTGCCATTGACGGTCGCCGCCCCGGTGTTGATCGGCGCTGGCGCCGTGCCAGCCGCGTTTTGGACATTCAGCGTGCCAGGCGTGAGCACCGCGTTGCTCACTGCGACGTTCGAGGCCGAGAGCGTCGGTGCCGCGATCGTTCCCGTCGCGTCGATGCTGTTGACGTTGTGGAGGCTGACGCCGTTGACGTTCTGATCGCCCGTCCACGTCAGCGAGCCATCGCGCCGGATGTAGACCGAATTGCCGTCTGTCGTCGGCCCGTTCGTCGCCAGCACGACGGCCGGCGGCGCGCCCGGCACCGGATTGGCTGCGTTCCACGCCCCGTTCAACCCGTTGATCGTCGCGGAGTTCTGCGCCTTCGAGAACCCGAACCCGTTGCCGGCCGCCTGCGCAACAACGGCCGCGCCCACGACATCCGGCTGTCCGTTCTTCGTCACCGGATTCGACGGGTACAGCAGATAGCTCACGTGACAGCCGGTCGAGCTGGTCGAACAGCCGGCCGGCCCCACGCTCATCTGGATCATGTACGAACCGCCCCAGAATGGCCCTGCCGCGTAATTTACCTTCAGATAGCCGGCCGACTGCAGTTGCGCCAACGTCGGCGGTGTGACTGGCGTCGGGCCCGGGGCCACCAACTGGGCGACCAGAGCGTTGTAGTTGTCCGTTACCCAGTTTCCCAGTGCCGCATTGATGACCGCTTCGTTGTTACCTTCAGCCGTCAGCACCTCGGCACGGCGCTTCGCCACGTCATCCTTGATGCCTTGCACTGTCAGGATAGCCGTGGCGGCCAGGACGATCGCCATCTCGAGGAGGCTGAACATCGGCGGTCCTTAGTTGTTGTGCGTCGCGTACATGACGACGGTGGCCGTCGTGCCAGCCGACGTGCAGGCGGCCGCAGCAGCAGCGGTGGTGAACGGCGTCCCCGGCCCCGAAATCGTCGTGCCGTTGACCGAGACCATCGCGTAGGCGGATGAGATCGCGTCAGCCGCGAGGGTGCAGACCGTTGCCGGTACCGGATAGGTAACCGCCACCGCGTCGTTGGTCGCAATCACCTTGTTCGGCGCCGCCGTCACACTGCCGCCGAAGAGCCCAGTCAACGCCCCGGTGGTCGTATTCAGGCGCCGGCCAGCGGAATCGAATGCGTGGTTCTGGGTCAACGTCAGCATCGTGGTGGCGGAGTAATCGATGTCGCCCGACGTCGCGTCCTGAATCCCGCTTCGGAAAACCTGCGCTTCGCTCTTGAACTGGAACGCGTGGATGCGATCCATGATGTAACCGCGGGCCATGAACACCACCAGCGTGATCAATGCGGCAGCCGCCATCACACCGGCCGCTTCGACGAGCGACAACTCCCCCTTCTGGCGGCGACGGCCTTTGCCAATGACGAGCGGTCGGTTCATCGGTTTCCTGTTGGTTTGATTCATGTCTGCTACTCCTTGAAGTTGCGGTTGAAGGATGTGGACGGTCCATCGAAGGCGACGGCGCCCGTTGCGATATACGACCCCACACCCAGCGTGAGAAACATGGAAACGGCGAAGGCGAGGAGCACGTAATGGGTGACCTTCGCATTGCGCCGAACCGCTTCGACGACGCGGGCCAGCGAGTTCTGACCGAGATCCTTGATGGACTCCACGAACTGATCGCGCCCGGCCGCGTCCGTCATGATGTCGATCGTCACTTCCGAGAAGATCCCGGTGTCGAGCGCGCGCATCGGTTGATCCGGGTTAGCCGTCAGCCGCGTACTCATGCGGCGCAGATGCCATCGCATCCACGGATCGGCAGACTTCGTCAGCCTGTCCAATGACGCGCGCAATGTCAGGTTCGAGTCGAACAGCCCGGCCAGTGACACGATCAGCAACGCAGCACGCAGATCGCGCCGATTGCGCCACATGAGCGGCATGGCATCGAAACGCCTGCGCACCTCGCCCGTCCAGCGCTTGAGTGTGTAGAAGTACGCGGTCACCAACGCCGCCACGATCGACCCGGTCAGCCACCAGTAATCGGCACAGAACGTGTCCACCGTGTAGACGAACCGGCCAAACCCGGTCCATTGCTCCAGTGGCTTCACGTCGAGCGTCGCCGGCAGGATCTCCGCGCCGAAGAGCACGCAGAAGCCGTACAGGTAGGCGATCAGGAAAGCCGGGTACGCCATCTGCATCGACGTCGTGGCGGACAGCACCCCCTTTGCGTGCGCCGCCATTTCCGCGAGTTCGAGGCCGCGGATCGCCGCGTCGTCCCGAGGCGACTGACCGGCCAGCTCCAGCAACGTGAACTCGTCGCTCGGAACGAACGGCTTGATCGCGAGCGCGAAGTCGTCGCCCGCGCGCATCCGTTGAGCGATCTTCTGGAACACGGGCCACACCAGATTCTTGCGGGAGCGATGGCGCTGTTCGAGCGTCGTCAGGCGCTCGAGCAGCGTCTCGCTATTGCGCAGGCCCTTTTTCGCCACGTCCAGGCGCGTCTCGCGATAGAACATCTCGCGCATGGCCCGGAAGCGCCAGGTCGCGACGCGCACGCGCTCGTTCGCCGGCAGCATCATGAAGAGCGAATAGACGAACGACTTGATCATGACGGCAGCACTCCGTCCTGATCCGGAAACACCCGGTACGTGTCGAACGCGCACATCTTTTCGTCGATGAATCGCGGATCAATCAGACCGCACGCGGCCTTGTACAGCGCGTGTTCGTAGACCGTCTTGCCCGTCATGTCGGCATCGCCGAACGCGGTCTTGCGGCTCGTCCGCCACACGTGCTCGGCCCCGCGCCAGTCGCGCGCCGCCACGCGATCGAGGAATTCGGGCGTCGGCTGGTACAACTCCATCGCGAGCGTCTGCCCCTTGATCCCGGCCGCGACCTTGCCCGCTCGCGTGAGCAAGCCCGGCCGGCGGCAATGCTCGCAACCTTCCTCGTCGCGGCACGCCATGTTGGACGTATCGAGCCCGAACTTCGTCTCGAGCGTCGCAAGCTGGCGCGGCGACAGCACATCGCGCGCCGGCCGCTTGCAATGCGGGCACAATTTCGAAATCAGCTTCTGGTTGCCGACCGCATTGAGAAACTTCCCGGACGCAACTTCATCCATCGGCAGTTTCAGGCGCCCACCGACGAGCCGCATGACCGCACCGATGATGTTGTCGCCGTGCAGCGTCGCGCGGACCGGGTGACCGGTCAGCGCGAGTTCCGCAACGAGGCCGGCCAGTACGGCGTCGCGTACCTCGCCGATCGTCAGGTCGTCGGGATCCATCCGCATCAGCGTGCGAATCACCTCGACGATCTTGCGGTTCGCGTCCTCTTCGGTCTCCCCTGGCCGACGCTGGATCGAGATATCGGACAACCACGGCGCCGGCACTTCGGACGGCTCGTTGACCGCAAACTGCTTTTTCAGGTCCCGGTTGGGCAACAGATACGACAGCGCGCGCAGCAGCGTCGTCTTCCCCGAACCGGTCTCGCCGGTCAGGAAGGTCGTTCCGCCGCTGACCTTGCCAAGCGTCTCGATGATCGCCAGTTGGCTCGGCTCCAGGCCCATTTCCTCCGGGCGCAGCACCTTGTAATTCTTGAAATTGCCGTCGAGCAGCCGCAGCGCGACGTCGAACCCGCCGACCAGCGGTGCGCTCTGCCAGCGGATGTTCACGATATCCATGTGCGCGACGAGCGGGATCATCGCGGACTGGGGCGCGCTCGGCTGGAACGTCTCGCCCGAGTTGGTATTGCGCTGGACCAGATCCTGATACGCGGCCGACAACGCGCGACGCACAAGCGCCTTCGGCATCTTGCGGTACGAGTAGAGATCGCCGTCGACGCGCACCCGCAACTCGACGTCATCGTGGTAGTCCCGGTATTCCCAGTGGACGTCGCTCGCATCATAGGCGTGCGCGGCTTCCATCACGTCGCGGAACGTGCCGATGGCACGCGACGTTTCGGGCACCACGTTGGCCGCGCGCTGCTTTTCCTTGTCGTACAGGGCGGCAATCACCTCCTCGTCCGCAACCATTTCTTCGTGCACGGCAATATCCGCGCGCGCGAGATCCTTCAGGTACGTTGCGTACAGCTGGCTTTCGTGGAAGCGTTGCGTCGTCACCGCAATCGAGATACCCGCCTGCAGCTCGACGGCGATGAACTCGCGGCGCGCCGCATCGGTAATCCGCAGCGCGGCATTCGGATCGCGCTGACACAGAATCCGTTTGAACGTGAGCGCCTCGGCGGACACCAAGCGCGGCAGTCCGCTGGCGAGCTCCGAGACAGACGGCTCGACCAGATCGAGGCCAATCCGATCGATCGACGGCGGCTCATCGGCTGCGCACTTCGAACGCGGGGCAACAGGCTCAGCCGTCCGCACATGGTCCGTCGTCTGTTCCGGGCTCGGCTGTTCCGGAACGACCTGCGAATCAGATCGATTCGAGCGTGCGCTCGCGCCGACGTCCGCTACCGGCGATTGCGGCGCGTCGTCTCCGATCGCCGGTGTGATTGGCACACCATCGGCATGGCCCTGATCCGCTACGTCCCTCGATGTGTCGCCGTTGCGAGCCGTCGCGCTCCGAGTGTGGTCAACGGCATCGACGTCCTCGATGTCCGCTTCCGCCATCCGCAGGCGCATCCCCATCGTCATCGGCTGACTTTCCGTCGCGTGCCGAGGATTCACGGGCTTGCTGGCCGACTTGAATCGAGGCTCACGGGGTTCGGTCGAACGCACCGGTTCCTCGGGATCGACGGGCGCCTTGCCAACGATCGGTATCGCGGCGGCCGAAGTGTCAACGAAGCCGGCCTTCCACGCCTTGAGCTTGCCGAACACGCCGAGCTTGGTCGGCTCCGGCGACTCCAGATTCCCGAACATGCTCATTGCGGACCTCCCAGCGGCATGGCGGGCAGCGGCGCACCCGCCGGCAGAGGCCCGCCCATATCGACGAGCGAGCGAATCGCGCTCGTCGATGGCGACGGCGTCGGCGCGGCAGCACGGATCGGCTCTTTCCACGTGTGCTTGCCTTCGGCCACCGTGACGGCATAACCGTCCACGCCTTTCACGTTCCAGCCATTGAGCAGCGTCGATCCAACGCGGGCGGGATAGATCGCGTCTCGGTACTGGTACAAAACGTAGGAGCCCGTGTCATCGCGAGAGGCCCCGAGAAACGAGACGGGTTCGGCGTGCGCGCGCGGCGCGGGCGGCGCCTTCGCGGCGGGCTTCGACGGCCCCGCGGCAACCGCGCCGCTCGCCGCAATGCCAGGCTGGGGCGTGGTCATGCCGCCGACACTCGGCGACGCCGTCGCGGGTCCGGATGCGCCGCCTAGTTGACGCGCGATATTGGCCCGCGCGATCTGGTCGATATCGTCGAGGGACAGGTGCGGCGCTGCCGGATCGGCGTGAGCGGTCACGGCCACCCCGATGCCCGCCGCGACGAGTGCATGCTTAATTGAGAACAAAATATTTCCCCTGCGCGGTGAAATGAACGCCATACGGCGAGTCGCCGTTATCGTTTTTCGTCGATGTCCCTGCCGCGTCGGCGAGGCGCAGTTCGACCTTGAGCGATTCGAGCGACATGTTGGGCGGCAGCTTCGCGAGCAGCGGGGCTTGCCATCGGAAGCCCTCGATCGTCCAGTCGCCCTGCTTGATCAGGTGGCCGACCGCGCCCCCGTCTCCAGGAACCGGGATCAGCGAATGGGCTTCGGTGAGCGTCACCGTGTACCCGTACGCCTGGATTTCGTACGGTCGGGACGACATCCGCTGCGGCGGCGTTTGCAGTGCCTTGATGAACGCCTGCTCCGACGGCCACCGGGACGATTCCTTCGCGGACAGCGAGTCCACCTTCGGCACGGCGGGGCCGCGCGTGGTCGACGTGAGTCCATCGCGCGAGAACGTCACCGGACGCATCGCCTCCGTCGCCGCGCTATCAAAGCCCTCGAAGGTGCCGCCTTGGCGGCGGAACGTCATCGTGCAATAGCCCGACGACGGACAGTCCGCCTCCTTCACGACAAACCCCTTGCGCATCGATTCGGTCGCGCCAACCGCCGCGAGCAAGGCCGGCGCAAGCTCGGACGCGCGCGGCAACTCATGCGCGAACGTGCTGCGCACCACGTCGGCGTAGCGCTCGTCAAACGTCGGGACATGCGGCGGGGGCGGTGGCGGCGACAGCACGTCCGTCAGCTTCAGGCCACCAAAGACAGTCGCGCCCACGATGACCAGCACCGGGATCGCCGTCGGGATCGACACCGGCACCTTGGCGATGCGCCCAGCCTTCCGGTTCGCGAGCAGCTCGCTCGCCTGAAACGGCTCGTCGACGTCGCCCACCCGATCACCGGCGCCGAGCGTCGCGAGCGCCAGATTGCCGCGCAGGCATTCCTGCTCGATCTCGAGGCGGCGCGCCTGCGCCGCTTCCGGCGACAACACCTCATCGCTGCGCACCGCGCCGCGCACCACGAACACCGCGTGCACGCGCAGACCATCCTGCAGCAGCACCAGCGCCGCGGGCCGGTTCTTGATCCGCTCGTGCAGCGCGATGCGGGCCGCGCCCGAATACAGCCGCGCGCCCTTGACGTCGGCCGACTCCAGCATCGTGAAGCCGCCGATCAGTTCTTCGCCGACCTTGTATTCGACGAAGTGAGTCGAACCGAACGCGTCCGCATAGCGGCGACGCTCGATTTTCCCGCCCTTGACCGGGTACGCCCGCCAGTCGAGGCCGAAGACGAGCCGCGCGCGCTTGTCGCTCGGCAGAGGTTCCGTGATGTGCATCATGGCGTTACATCGACGGAACGACCGTCGCCTTCAGCATGATGATCTGGAACGTCTTCGACTTGTTCCAGGCCCCCGTGAGCCCGCCGATCCCCGCATTCGTCGTGCTGTCGGCGTGATCAGTCATCGCGCCATACAGGACGACCGTCTGCCCGTCTGCCAGCGCGATCGTCTGGTCATCCTTGGTGCCGATGGTATGGGCCAACTGAATCTGTTGCTGCGTCTGACCGGACCCGACGCCGGCACTCGTGAACGGGCCATTCAGCTTCGAGCTGTCCGCCCAGTACGCGAGCACAATCTGGTTGTGGTCGTTGACCGCCGGCAGCACGTTCACGAAATCGCCGGTGGTGATCGTGCCCGGCGTGAGACCCGGCACGCCACCCGAGGTCGCCGTCAGCGAGCCGGCCGAGGGCGACGTCGAGCGCAGGTAGTCGTCGCTCTGGAACGATGCGACGGACACCGGCAGGCCATTGAGCGTCATCTTCGTCATCGTGTTGTCCTGCACGGTGCGGCCGTACTGGTTCAGCGCATTGACCGCCGCGTTCGTGCCGGAGAACGGCGCGTCCGGTCGCAGCACCGAGACACCGACTGAACCGCCCCCCGAGGCCAGCGACGTCGGCGACGCGAAGCTGATCGCGTAGCGCGCGAGGCCCGCATGCATCGCGTTGAACACGACGTCGGCGTTTGCCCCAGCCTGACTGCCCTTTTGCAGTGCGATCTGGATCGTGCGCACCGTGATCGCGACCTGACGCGTCGAGATCGAGTTCTCGCGCTGCAGCAGCTTGCCGATGTTGTCCGCCGCTTCCTTCGTGTCGTACACCATCACGAGGCGGCTCTGCGGATTGACGCTGACGCGCCCCATCGGCGAGCGCAGCTTCTCGATCTCGGCGGTGATCGCGCCAATCTGATCGAAGTCGCCTTCGCGCCCGGTCGAGGTCTGCGCCGAGAACGAACCGGTATTGCCGCCCGAGCCGCCGCCGCCGCCCGCCTGATTGCCTGTCGATGTGTCCATGCCCTTGCTCATCGTCGATTTGATCGACACCTTCCCCGGGATCGCGGCGATCTGATACATCCGCGTCACGAATCGGGAGACGTTGATCGAACCGCCATCGAACGACCAGTCGAGGCCCAGGTCCGTGGTCATGTTGCGCAGGTACAGGCCGACCTTGCCGGTAAAGACTTGCCGATAAATCGGCTCCTCGGTCTTCCCGGCCCCGTTCTGGTTCTGCGTTTTCCCGTCGCCCTGCCCCGGCACCAGCGAGTCGCGTGGCACGAACACGTCCGGGCTCAGGTGCACCGGGTAACCGGTGGCCGTCGAAATCAGCGTCGCGATTTGCCGGATCCCGAGGTTCGCCGGCAGCGTGACGGTCTTCTCGCGGAACACGGCCGGCAGCGTCGCCTCGTAGGCGAGCGGCACGAGTCGGTCGCCGAGAAATGCGGTCGGCACGTCCTCGACGAGCGCCATCGAATCCGGGCCCTTGGCCAGTGCATCCGAAATCGTGCGGTGCGCGGCGTCGTAGCTATCGTTGACGTCCTGCTGGGTCACCGCACAGCCCGAGGCCAGCACGGCGGCCGCAATCGCCACGGCGGATTTCAAAAGGTGCATGCGCATGGTTCTCAGTCCTGGCAGTTGCCCGCGCGTGCGATCACGCGGATGACGTTATTGGTGTGGAGGCACGCGCGCGTCGGCGTGCGCATGTGGTTCGTCGCCTTCATCACCTGTTGCAGCACGGACGTGAAATCGCCCGTGAAGGTCGCGTTGAATTCGAGCGGCAAGTCATCGTCGATCTTCCATGCGAGTTGCCAGCCTTGCGTCTGCAGCCAGCGATCCAGCGCGTCGCGCAGGTTCACGTCCTGCGGCGTGACGTTGAAAGTCAGCGTGGCGGGCGCGGTCGGCGCCGCGGCGCCTAGCAGGACTACCGCTGCCACGGCGGTGGACGGCGAAGATGCGTCGGCGATCGGCGCGGCGGATGCGGACCCCGGACCCGGCGCGGGCGTGCTGGCTTTCGGGCCGGCGGACAGGAGTTGCCAACCGTCGGCGGATGCGGCCGCTTTCGGTTCGATCGCCGCGCGCGAACCAATCGCCATCCCGGCAAAGGCCACGGTGAGGAGAACGCGCGCGACCGCGCGCGTCTGGACGTTAAGCTGCATGGTTATTGCCCCTGTTGCATGAGACGGCGGTAGATCGCGCTGGCGTACACCAGTTGCTTGGACGGCGTCGTGGCGTTGTACGCGCCGACCGCTTTCCAGTTCGGCCCGAACTGGCGGATGTTCGACGCTAGAATCCACGTGCCGACATAGGCGTTCACGCACGCATCGAACAGGTGCTCGCGGCGGATGCCGTATTGCGCGAGCTTCGGCAACCACGCGGAGTTGATCTGCATGAGGCCGATGTCCTCGCTGCCATTGATGTTGCGATTGATCGCGTACGGCCGCATGCCGGATTCGTGCTGTGCGATCGCCCGAACGAGCCGCGCATTGACGTGCTGATAAGCGGCCGCGTCGTCGATACAGTCGGCGTAGCACGCATGTGCGGCGCCCGCCGTGACCAACGTGACCATCAAGCGAAGGAATCTCACGATGCGGCGCCCCCGCTTGATTGCGCCGTCGTCTTCGCGGGCAGCGGCGCACCTTCGCGGTACGTCACGTCGTGGCGGCGCTTCACGTTGACCGTGTTACCGTCGGCGGTCACGACGTACTGATCGGGCGTGCCGTCGAACTTGTAGTACCGGCCCTTCTGTTCGCCGCTGCCCAACTGGCGCGCATCGGTCACACGCACCTGCACCACCGATTCCGCGAACTTGAAATACGTCTGGCCTTCCCGATCGAACACGTCTTCCAGATGCGCGCGGTTCGGCGCGTCGAACTCGTACACGGTCTTCGCTTCACGCACGACCTCGACACGATGGGTCGCGTCAGCCACCACGAAGCGTGCCGCGCGGTCGATCGTCATCACGTTCGTCGTGCCGTCCCAGCCGGGGTGCAAGGTGGTGCCGTCGAGCGTCAGGAACGAGACGTCCTTGCCCGGGCGCGAGGCGAATCGAATCTGCGTGTGCGTGTCGTCGCCATCCCGGATCGCCTGCGCACCGAAATATTCCGCAAGTTGCGACGCGCTCGCCGGCGGCTCGGCAACGCGCGCGACGACCGCAGCCAGCCCGGCCTCGTCGGCGCCGTGTTCGCCCGGCGCATAGTTCAGGGCAGCCGACTTCGGCGCATCGCGCAGCAAGCGGACATGGCGCGCTGCGAAATCGACATCGGCGTACAGCCCGGTTTGCGACATCAGGCGGTCAAACGCCTGCATCCAGCTCTCCCCGTCGCGCGTGGCAAATGCGGTGTTGGCGGTCAGGTCCACGTCCTTATGCGCCGACCCCGTCCAGCCTTGCGGCACCAACGCCTTGACCACGTTTGCCACCGGCATCGATGCGTTGAGCGGGCGCACCGGCTCGAGGCTGCCGTGCGTGCCGATCAGCACGAGACGATTCGTGAAGCCGTCGAAACCGGCCTGCTGGTCGTCGCGCAATGCTGCGAGCGCCCCGGTGCCGCCGATAAACGTGTTGGCTTTTTTCCAGCGCGCGGTCGCCGCACGGCCCGCCACCTTGTAGGTGATCGATTGAGGCGTGCTGTCGATCACAACGTACGGGCCTTCGTGATGCCCGCCATCGGCCGTGATCACCTGTCCGGCGCGCGGCTGGATGTAGGTCTTGGCCCCATCGTTGAAGATCAGGGCCGGCCGCTCGGCGATCCCGCCCAGGATCTCGTAGTCGAAGTCGAACGGATCCGTATTGGCCGCATGGGTCGACGCGCTCCCGATGAGCGCAGCACAAACGCAGGCGAGTTGAGTGAGAGCGCGTTTCATCGAGCAGCTTCGATCTGGTTGAGGTGCCGCGCGAACCGCGCGAGATAGGCGCGGCCGGGAGCCGGGTTGGCGCTGTGGTAGTACGCGATGGCTTTCTCGACGGAACCGGTGCGGGCATAGTTCTCGTTGAGGATTGCTTCGGCGACGCGGATGTTGGTGGCAGGCGCGAGCGCGTCCCACGCCGACGCAAAGCGCTTGCCGTGATAGCACCAGTTCACCTGCATGAGGCCCACGTCGAAGTCGCATCGACCGTGCGCGAGCAGCATCTCGATCGCCTTATACGCCTCGGTCCGCGTCTTGAAGAAGTAGCCTTGGCCCGCCACGTTAAGCGTCCACGGCCACGCGCGAGCGCCATATGCCGATTCGTTGAGCGCGATGCCCGCGAGCACCTTCGGATCGACGCTCGTGAACAGCAGGTCGAACGGCGTCACCGCATCAGCGCAGGCCCAGCCACCGCGGCGCTCGGTCATCGCGGCCTGCGCGTCATCGTCGAGCATCGGCGGCTGCAACCAGCCCCGCTCGACGAGCAGCTGTGTGAGCGGCACGTCGCGCCCGTCGATCGTGATCGTGATGCCAGTTTCCGGCGTGCTGCGCACTGGCTGACCGACCAGCGGCGCGGCCCACGCGATGAACGGCTCGAGGCCACAGTAGTACACGGGCTTGCCCGCGAGTTTCGCGATCTCGCGGGTCTGGCCCTGCGCGATCACGAAGCTCGCGGGGCTGATGACCTGCGAAATCACGGCCGCGTCCGCCTGCGCGACAGTCATGGCCAGGGAGGTGGCGAGGAGCAGACGCTTAATCATTGCGGTACGGCTCCAGCGTGATGTCGCGATTCACCTTGATCATGAAGTGGCGCTCGCCGGGCTTCGTGGTGATCGTCGGCGGGATGTTCTGGTAGCGGCTCAGCACGGACTGCGCGGTCTGCGCGGCAACCTGCCCGGCCGTACTGCCGACTTGGGTGACGCCGAGCGGGCCGGTGGTCGTGGAGGAGTCGCCACCATCGAAACGACGCAGCAGGATGGCCGTCAGGAACGACGTCCCATAGATCTTGAGGAAGTGGCTGTTGACGTGGCCAGAGAAACCGGCCACGCCATCGGCGTCCGCACCCTGCGCGCCATACAGCGGAACGTGCTTGCCATTCGGCAGCCGCATTTCCGTCGCCGCGACGAGAATGGACTCCTGCCCCGGCTGGACATCCGAGCTATAGGGGGCCGTGATCGTCGTGCCCCACGGAATCATCAGGCAGGTGCCGGTGATGCTGTCGTACACGTCCTTTTCGACGACGAGCGACGCCGTGCCCGGACGATCCGAGTTCAGCCCTTCGACGGACAGCACCGGAATATGCGCCGGCGGCGACAGCGTGCAGCCACGCGCGCGGCCAACAAAGCCGGTGCGCGGGAAGTCCCGCCCGTTATCGCTTTCGCCGGCGACCGACTTCATGAAATCGGTGTCACGTTGCTGCGTCGTCATCGCCCCGCCACCCTGACCAGCCTTCGCGGCGAGTGCCGCCTGAAGGTTGGCCGCGTTCATCGCGGCGTCCTGGGCCGCGGCCTGTTGCAGCATCATCTGCTGCGGAGTGGGGAGGCCATTGGGCGACGCCTGCTGCGGCGTGGATTCCTTGGCCTTGACGCCGGCCCGGAACACCGGCGACGCGTAGATCGCGTCCTCATCGGATTTCGCCTTGATTTCCCCGCCCGGGGCGGACGGTACGAGCGCATCGGCCGACAAGGTCGGACGCGGCTCGCTGGCCGCCGCTGCTGACGCGGCGCGCGCGGCAGCAGCCGCACGCCGGGCGTCCGCCTGCTGATCAAGAATAATCTTGTCGACGTCTTCCGTCTGGTTGCTCTTGTCGACGACTTCCGCCGCACGCGTCTTCTTCAGCTCACGCGCGTCCGCTTCCGCCTTATGGCTTTCCTGCACCTGGTAGTAGAAGCCGATCGCCCCGATCACGACCGCCGCGATCGCACCCACGGCAATCAGCGCATTGCGCGGCACTTTGCCCTTGACGATCGCCGCCTGGTCGGAGGACAGGGACTCGTTCGATTTCGCCATGACGCGCCTCAGAACCCGAACAGGCCGCGACGCCCGCGCTTGACCGTGACTTCCTCGGACGCCGCGCGCAACGTGATCTCGTCGGCCAGTTGCTGAATCACGATGTACTGGCCGCGACGAATGAAGTTCGGGCTGGCAATGTCGCCGTGGTCGCGCACGATCGGCACCGCAAACGGCGCGTTCGGCGGCAGGCGCAGCCAGATGAACTTGCCGTCGTCAAACACGGTTTCCGGCTTGATCGCCCCTGACCCGGACACCGTGTAGTCGAAGTTGAGCTTGTCCGGCGACACGCCGATCGGCCCCGAGTCGTTGGCGTGCGGGCTGCCATTGTCCTCGCCGCTGTCGGCGCGTGCGCGCACCTTCGCCATCAACGAATTCGGGTAGTTGAACCGCACGGTCTGATAGAACAGGCCGCCGACCGGCGACGAGACGAGCGTCATGTCGTACTCGCGCTGGTTCGTCGACAGATGCAGCGTGTTGACCAGACCGGGCTTGGTCGGCTTGATGAACACGTGGTTCGCGCCATCGGTGTCGATGACCCACTGGATCGAGTCGCCCATCGCGGGATCGGCGTTGAGGACTTCGCCGCGCGCCAGCTCGATCGTGGTCAGCTTCAGCGGCGCGGTCATGATCCGGAAGATCTGGTCGCGGCTGTACGGAAACACCGCCATGCGCGCATCGCCCGGCATCGTGATCGGATCGGTGCCGGCGTTGTACGGGTTCACCGGGCTCATCGGATCACCGATGATGCTGCCGACGTCGAAGTTCGGCGCCGGCGGCAACATCGCCGAGGACGCCGACGCCGACGCCGGCTTTGCGGCGAACGCGTGGGCGCTCAGTGCGACAAGCGCGAGCGCGCCCCAGGATTGGAAGGTACGTGGTCGGATCATGCCGCGGTCTTCTGCAGAGTGAAGAACGGGATGTAAATCCCGAACGGGTTTGAGCCGAGTGCGTCTTCCTGCGTCGGCGGGGCGATCTGGTAGCGCATCGTCAGCGCAAAGCGCTGGACGGTCGGCTTGTCGGACGGGGACTGCGTCGTGGACGTCGTGAACTCGACGACGGCGGTGGAATCCTCCAGCAGCGACACGTTCGTCACCTTCACCTCGCGAACGAGCTTCGGGTTGGCCGTGATTTGCTGGAACGGCTTGTCGTTACTGAGCCAGTCACCGAACTGGTTGCGGGCGTTGCCCGTCATCTGGTTCTTGACCGCGTTGATGTTCTTGGCCATGCGCGACTTCTGAATGTCGTCGCTCAGGACCGGCTCGATCGTGAACCAGCGCTCGACACTCTCACGCAGCGATGTGCGCTTGGTTTGGTCGTCCGGGTTGTAGGCGGTCAGCTGGGTGACAACCGGGTGGCCGGCTGCATCGGACGACACGCCGTAGGCTTTGACGACCGACGGCGCGGGATTGCGCGTGTACACCGCCCCGCCCGCAACGAACGCGAGGATGAAGCAAAAGGTTTTCCAATGGTTCGCCTCCACGCGCAGGCGCGTGGACTGATCGAAGATGACCTGCTCAGGATCTTCGTTCGAGTAGAACCCGGGCGCAGGCGACAGGGCGACCTGCTTCTTGCTTCGCGGGAAGAGTCGAGGGAAACGCATGGCGGTTGTTCCAATTGGACCGGATCAATTGGAACAGCCCGAGAAACAACGCATCCCGGCAAAAGAGGGGCGATTTTGACGGCCTTTCCAGAGGTCCGCCCCGACCGACGAATGGCCGCCCAGAGCGTGCAACCGGTTGAGGCCCTTCAGCCGGAAAGCTCACGAAATTGACGCCTCTTTTGGGTCTTGATTCAGTGTGCGGCAAGCATTAACGGCGAGTAAGCCTAGTGAACACTGTAGGCTCCCTTGACAGCGTGTTCTCGACGATATGATCGGATCGTGTAACGTCTTCAAACCTTCAAAAACGAACTGTTGCTGGAAACCGGCGAACAGCAGCGCAAGATGCGCTGCTTCGCTGGACGACATCGATAAGGCACGAGCATTGCAGAAGCAGTGTTACGAGCGCAACGAGAAGAGGCTCGGTTATGTCGGACTGTGCAAGCTGCTCGTTGAGTGGCGCACAGGTACGGAAACGCCGTGACGGCGTCATCGATTCGCCGGTGGAGTTCAACCGGTTGAGAAGGATCTCCCTGAAAGAGCCATAAAAATCCCCCTCATTCCATGCCACCCGTTCGCGTCGCCTCGCTAGCATTGGAATTCGTCTAACGCGTAAGACGGAAAAACACCAACCAACTTTCCAGCAGATCAACGAGTTAGCAACGCGAGGGGCTCACCCGGTTGAGCGACCTCCATGTACTCACACGTCCCCTTGCTTTGTTTCCTATCAAGAAATGAGCGGTCCACCGATGAAGTTCGAAGCCAAAGATCCACAAACCCAACTCATCGAAGAGCACGCGCGACTTCGCAAATCCGCGGCATCCGTCATCGATCTAGGCAACTTTTACAAAAGAGCCTTGGATAGCCGCTTGTGGACGAATCAGGCGGCAATCGCGCAGGCCATCGGTATGTCCAAAGATCATGTTTCCAAGGCGCTACGCGCATCCAAGCTCCCTGACGAAGTCATTGAAGCTGTTGGCGGCAAAAACCGTATCTCTTTCCGGGTCGCGTCTGCACTCGAGAAGGTAATTCGTGCCGTAGGGGCTGATGTCGCTCGCCTACGAGCATCGTGGCTGTATGGCGGGCAAAGAATGTCGACCGCAGACGTACTCTCTTTTATTGCGTCGGGGCGGCATCCGCTTGCTAGCGAGCGATTAGTGTCCATCACGGTTAGCCGCAGTGGCTCCTTTCTGAAGATCAAGTCTCCTCGCATTGAAGACCTCATCACCCACCTTCCGAGTGTAGAAGCATCGTTGGAAATGATCCTTCGCTTCCCACCCGATCGACGTAGGAGGCAGCGGTGAGGTGCACTTCTGCGACGCAAGTTTTGACCGGGAAGTGGGCAAGGCCCGGCCTCCAGGCGGCAAAGAGGACGCGAACCCCCGCAGGCGTCCTTGACCATGTCTGATCGATACGATCAGTTCATGCAACGACGCCAGCAGGCGATGTTCCGGAAGGCCAGCACCAACCATCGTGGCATATCGCTATGCCACGATGGTTGGGGAAAGTCCTTTCCAATCCGAAGTGAGCCGGGCCATCTCGACCGGGTACCGTCGGAATCCTCGGCCTTCAGGGCGATGAGATGTCAATTGTCGGAATGCGGCCGAACTGCGGACCGGAGCTTGTGGTGCTCACGATGCGAACGGCTAAATAGGGATGCACGTTCGGGCAACCCAAGTTGCCAACCATGTGGCCGCATGTGCGTTGGCTTTCACGAGTGCATGCCTATGGTTCTGGATAAAAAGCCAGGCTCTATTGGTGAACGTCTATGGTTCCGCACATCAGCTAGGCATCGTGGGTGAACGCGTATGGTTCCGCATATCGGCTAGGAATCATGGTGAACGCCTATGGTTCCGTATATCAACTAGGTACCGTAGGTGAACGCCTATGGTCCTACACATCCGTTAGCCGCCATGGGTGAATACGTATGGTTCCGCATATCGGCTAGGAATTATGGGTGAACGTCTATGGTCCTGTGCATCAGCTTAGGCACCATGGGTGAAAGCCTCTGGTTCTGTATCTGAGAGCACTCGGGCGTTTACGTGTTTTCGATAAACACTTTCAACCCTTTAACTACGTTTACGCGGAGTGAAATCCTTATCTGACAAGGCTTTCAAGAGGGTCGGGTCTATCTTTATGGTTCCTTTGGTGCATTCCTGTGGTTCTTCTGGTCTATGGATATGGTTTCGACAGGTCATACCTATGGTTCCAGAGGTGAATGGATATGGGCCAGAGGTCCATCCCTATGGTCCGTCCGGGCAATGGCGTCAGCGCTGACCCTCGTCGAGCGATGATTGGTAGACGTCTATGGTTCCAAGAACTTCTGATGATCCACTAGAAGATGTTTTAATAAGTCTATGATTTTAAATATTTTTTGTTCTCATGTTAGATGGGTGGGTTCATGTCTATGGTACCCAACGAAGAACACGTCTATCAGGCTCTAGGAACGGAGGCGGTTCATGGCTCCTGGGCCGGGGCTTGTAGAGCTGAGCGACCAAAAGCGGGGCTAAGGTGCATGTCTATGGTTCAGAAGCCAAGCGAATGCTGCGTGATTTTGAGGGCCTTTCGCGATTTAAGGTCAACGCCCATGGTTCTTTGAGCTTAAGTGAGTGTGCGCTAACTCTCATGTAGATCTTTGATTATTAAATGAATTTCGATTGGCTTCAGCACGGAAGCCAGTGACTTTTTGAGAATGGTGCATTCCTATGGTTCTGGTGTACTTGCGGAAGCGCATCTCCTAGGCGCTTGAAGGTGAATGCGGAACAGGGTATTGTTACCTTTCGTTCATCTGCGCTCCGGACTTGACGTGCCCAAAAAAAAAATCACCCTTCCCACAGACCCGGGTCAGATCGCGCTGTTCCCGCTGACAGATCTACCGGAGCCTTTTAGGAAGGCGGTCCCCGCGGTACATGTCGCGCCGCAGGCCGGAGCAATTTCGCTGCAACAAGGCAAGATGTTCAACGCCCTGATCAAGAACGCCATCGAGCAAAACAAGCAGGGTGAACGTGTATGGTTCGAATACCAGATCTTGGATCTGATCGAGGACGTCGGCCTGAATACAAAGAACCGAGACTACGTTAAAGCGACGGTCAACTCGTTAGTTGGCTTTGTGGTCAACTGGGACCACCTGTCCGGGAAGCCTGAGTGGAATGCGAGCGGTTTGATTGCCGGTGCAAAGATGTCGGGCTCGACACTGAAGTACCAGTTCTCGGACAACATGCGCGAGCTGTTGATGAACCCGCAGACCTATGCGCGTATCGACATGCGGATCGCAAGGTCGTTTAAGCGGGGACATGCCCTAACGCTTTGGGAAAACGTGGTTCGCTACGAAGGGGTAGGCCGGACCCCTAAAATGAGCGTCGAAACGATTAGGGATCTGCTTTTGGGCCTCGACTGGCGAGAAGGCTCGTACTCGCAGTACAAGATTTTCAAGAGTCGTGTCCTTCAGCCAGCGCTCATCGAGATCAACGAGGTCTCTGACCACGAAATTGAGATGGCCGAATTTAAGAATGGCCGCGCGGTTGCGGCTGTCCAGTTTTCGATCACTCCAAAGCGCAAGCCCGAGATCACGCAGGAGGAGGATCTGGATCTCGTCGGCGGCATGACGAAGCTTGGAATTCCTCTGGCCGAGGCACGCAAGCTAGCATCGACACATGGTAACGATGCGATTCGTAAAGCGATTGATTACACGGAGCAACGCCTTAAGAAAACTGGCGTCGAGCCTGTCGCTCAAGTTGGAGCATATTTCCGAAAGGCTGTTGAGGGTGGCTGGGAAGTGGCCAATACGTCGACCCCCGCGGAAAAGCCACCGAAAGCACCGGTCGAGTCAGGCGATGAGTTGAAGATCAAACTGCACGCTCAGTATGCGGCTCACCGGACTGAGCAGATTCGCGGTTTTTTCAACGAATTGGATGCCACGGAGCAGGCGAAGTATGTATCGCAGTACAACGAGCAACAGCCATCAGAGGTTCTCAGGCTGTCAGCTTCCAAGAAGGTGAAGAAATCGGCCGAGGCGGCTTTCTTCGGGTGGCTTGCTACTGCTGTTTGGGGAGAGCCCACGGACGCTGACCTCTTGACCTTTGTGCTTCAGGGCGGCAAGCCAATCGCGTAAGCCGTTTACCGGAACGCGACTAGCGGGCGATTTGTTCGCTTTGCAAAATGCGAATTGCGCGAACTGTCGTGTTGCCATGAAGGGAAGGGGCCAGTTCTTAGCTGGCCAGCCTTGTGTCTGTAGGCACAAACGCACGAATCGTGTGCCTGAAGGACATTGTTCCGTTAGGCGCTCTCCCCTGCTCGCTCATCAGCGAGGTGTGTTGCGACGAAGTCGCGTACGACTTTCTCCAATTGTGCGACGAGGATGGTCTGCTGATCTTCGTTGAGACTCGTCAGTTTCAGTTCGGTACGTCCATCGCGATAACGCTTGAGTGCACCGATGTCCCGGCCGCTTGCCGTTTTGAAAGGAACGTTGCCGCTATAGTGCGTCTTTGCGGCGCGCGGGGGTGAAGTGCCATCGAGCTTTTTCACATACTCTTCGAGTCGACGCACCGAGTATTCCCCGGCGAGCACACGCTCGAGGATGGATTCGGCGGTGGCGCGGTCGGCACGATCGAGGATGAGTTTGATGTTGTAGGCATGGGCGAGGCCAACCTCTTCCGCACTCGCTAGCTGTTGAAGAAAGTTCTTCGGCAGTTTGCCGATAAGTAGCGTTTTCGAAACCAGGGACTTGTTGATACTGAGGTGTTCCGCAAGGGCATCCTGATTTTCGAAGACCTCTTGTGCAAGAAGGCGTTCCCATGCCACGGCATCATCGAACACGGTTTGTTTGGTTCGATTCTTGTTGATGCTGCTGGCCATGAGATAGAGATCTTTGTCGGACAGATCAGGGACGATCTCTGCATCGATCGACTGCTCGCCAAGACTCTTCTTTGCACGGAAGCGGAATTCGCCATCGACAATCACGTACTTCCCGGGAAACCGATGATTGCGTGTGACGGTGATCGCGACATGCTGCCCTTCCCGCCTCATTCGGACAGCTAGGTCATCGATTGCGATCGGACTGTAGAACTCACGCGGATTGAACGGGTTCGAGACGAGTTCATTCAACAGAACCCGCACGCGAGGCAATACGGCCGACGCGTTAGTTCGGCTTCCATACGTGCTCGCGAGCGGATCCCCCGACATTGCTGCGCCGGTAGGCGCAGCGGCCCGATCCTCGACGGAGGTCACGCCGGTCGCATCGAGGCGCCCGTCCACATCAGCTTTCTCGTTGGCAATGCCCTTGCGAATGGAGGCACCCAAGAGTCCCTGCTTCGGTTTAGCTTGATCCTTGTTCGACATTTCACGCCTCCAGCAGGCCCTTGATACCGAGAATTTCCCTTGCGACGGCCATGATCTCCTCTTTGGCTTGCTTGGCAGTTCGTTGCCCCTTTACGGAGAACACCGTCGCACCCATTCCGATCGAAGTTTTGTAGATCTCGCGCAGGGCGATCGTACTTTCGAGAATCGGGTACGGGTTGTCCTCACCCATTGCGGCGCGGACTTCCGCATACCCGGTGGTTTTGGTATTCACGCGGTTGAACACGATGCCGCATCCCTTCGGGTCGCTACCGATCGTTCGGCGGACCAGCTGCAGCATGCCGATCGTGCTCCACGCGTCGAGAGCCGAGGCATCCATGGGAACAAGCACGAAGTCTGACGCGCCGATTGCAATCTCGGTGTTCTTGTCGTGAACGCTGGGCGGACAGTCAACGAGGACAAGGTCATAGTCCTGTGCCATCCGCTTGATCTCGCGGCTGAGATTCGATCCTGCCGCAGCCATGTTCACTACGGTGAAGGGATACGGCACATCACCGGCACCGGTAGCACGAACGGCTGAACTCTGGGAGTCGGCGTCGATCACGAGGACTCGCAGGTCTGGGGCGTCGTCGCAATACGCGCCTGCCAGGTTGAGGGTGATCGTGGTTTTCCCGCTCCCGCCCTTCTGGTTGGCAACGGCTATGACTATTCCCATGTCGTTCTCTCTTTCAAAGATGATCGCCAAAAATAAATTATTTCGGCAAAAAACGCAATAAAAAAATCTGGCGTGTTTGTTACAATAACAACAACATTTGTAGTTCTTCGTGAAATCTTCGTGGCACTGGAATCTTGGCTCGCCGTGATATAGAACTCTGCCCACGAACCGATTGAGCAAATGGCGCCTCGATTGTTCGCATCAGACTCACTCTGAAGTGGCCAGGTTTCCACGTGGAAACCGAATGCTGATGGTCGTGTCCGGTGACGTTATTGATCTCGCGGGAAGTTCAAGGTTTCGGAATTTTTGTGACTGGGAGTCGAGCGTGTAATCGGGCGCCGTAGGTTTCTCGTAGTTCTATGTTCCAGATTCGATCTCTTGGGTGCGTGTTTTTGGGAATTCTCTGCGGGGTGGCTTGTAGTGAGATTGCCGGTGCGGTTCGCTGTACGGTTTGGCCGCATATATTAAAACTGAGGTGGTATGGGCGAAATTTTATCTGCGCAGAGCCGGTCAATCCGTGGGTTGGTTTCCACGTGGAAACCTCTCGTGAGTTTGGTTGGAAGGGTGTTTTCGGTCGATGTCAAGGTATGTGCCTCGATGGCTGAGGGTGTCGGTGCTTTCGATCATTGTGTGAGTTTCCACGTGGAAACATTACGGACCTCTGGTTGGTTAGGGGTTTCCTGGTCACACTTAATGAGGGTTCGTTGTCGTATTTCGGGCGCCGATTCGTTCGGTTTTGGGCTGGGTTTCCACGTGGAAACATCGCTACGGCTTCTCGGCTTTGAGAGCGCATGCCTTTCTCCCGGTCCAGGAAGAGGTTCGCCACCTCGGGTTGTGGCGGCGGGTCATGGCCTCAGTGGTCGGCGCGTTAGCGTAGCCTGATCGCGCCACCGCGTTGCTCGATGTGGTCGCCGTTCCGCTATGTTCTCGCTCCACATGTTGACTGATGGATTGCGCTAGTTCGGTCTGCTGCGCGAGAGCTTGATTCACTTGTTTGGTGGGTTGCGGTAATCGGGAGGTTGCGGTGCCTCACTCGCGACGAATTCGGCTCGGCGACTCTGAACGTCTCCCGCTCTGGAATGCATGTAAAACAATGATGAGCATCTGACCTTGAACGCACTCACCCTAACCCATTTCGACACCCGCCACGGCGCCAGCATTGCTGCAGCAGGACGACGCCGAACCGTCGCCTATTTCGTTGCGGTTGCGGCTACATTTACGTCGATTGTCGTCAGTACTATTGCGGCCGTCTATCGAGGTGGAACGATCTTCGAAAAGGCCGCATGGGTGCTGGCCGGCGCTGTACTTCTTCTCGGTGCGCATCTATTGCCAGCGATGTCGAAGCCTCTCGGTCGATTCGCCAAAGGCGCTTCGCTATTTTTCTGGGTGTTCTGCCTAGCTGCGACGGCGTACGGCCACGCCACCTTCTTTCTCCTTGCTCAGGACCATGCGGGACAACTCCGTGCGTCGACGATCAAAGATCCGGCTGGCGCTCGGTCAACCCAGGCGCAAGGTCGAGATCCGACGAAAATCGCCAGTGATAAGGCGTTGGTGCAGCGGGAATTGGCATGGATTGATTCACTGCACTGCCGCGAGAGTTGCGACCGCTTGCGTTACCGGCGGGTCGTGGCTTCGGCACGCCTGGTTGCGCTGGATGTCGAGTTGGCTCAGTCTGAGCGTGGACAACGCCTTGCGGATGCCCTAGCAGCGGAGCAAGCAGAGATAAGCGCCAATCGCACCGCTGCTGCGGCTGACCCAGTGACGATACGCATAGCAAGTCTGGTCGGCGCGGACGTCGGCGCCATCAACCTTTGTCTGGCGGTTGCGTTGGGACTGATTGTCGAGGGAATTGGGAGCTTGTCATGGACAATTGCGCTGGCTGATCCGGATCTTGGTCAGCCTGTCCAAAACGACGTCGGTGTTGCAATGAGGCCGCAAGCAGTAAGCGAGGAACCCATCAATTCTCTCGAAGGGAAGCGTTACGGCACTAGCAATGCCAGTCGCGACGGAGTTACTCAGCCTGCTACTCTGTCGGTTCACGCCCCCGTGAGTAACGACAGAGTAACGCCAGTCGCGGTTACTCAGGCGCGATGGAGTAACGAAGCGAGTAACGATATCGTTCGGCAGGCGCCATCGTTACCCGCGGGCGATGATCGCGATGCTACGGCCGCATTGCAGACAGAGGATGTGACGGCCGATCTGACGCGCTTACACGCTGGAATAGAGTTGGGCGAGGTTCGCGCCACGGTGGCCTCTATCCGGAAGTATTTTCGTTGCTCTCAGAAACGCGCGATGCTTATCAATCGCGAGTATGCAAGATTGAAAGCATCATGAATTGATCTGCAGGATCTTATCTGTCGGACCGAAAGTCTTACCGCGGGGACGGGTTTGATGACTGTCGTGATCAACCAAAATTTCCACATGGAATCTCCGTGACAGGGAGCGATCACACTGGCTCGACGGTGCCCCGCCGATTGCGAGATATTTATTAGTCTGAATATAGCTATTTTAAAATTATCGCGCCACTCGCTGATATAGCAGGGCGGCCGCCGACATACTTCGTGGCGCGAGAGCCAAAGCTGTCTCAGCTGGCTGACTCTCGCAGGAATGTCTGGGCCTTGCAGACCTGCCAGCGAATCTCCGCGGTCACATTGATTGACGTGGTGTCGAGCGAGTCGAGACCCGCAAAATTCAGAGCACTCCCGAAACCTATGACGTAGGGAAGGGCGCGTGATTGAGTCACTGGGTGGCCACCGCGCTGACGTTGCAGGCGCTGACAGTCCGGTGCTGTGGGCAAACGAGACTAAGGAGAGCTGGCAGGCTGCGCGCGGACCGGAGTGCCAGCGCAACCGGCGCGATCTGGAGGCCTTCCCATGACACTCGTGCATCAATGCGCAACTAACAGTCCTGCCCGTACGTCCCACGCTTTGCGCCTTTCGGCGCCGCACGACACACACGACACAAAACGATGTCTGCAGACTGGTGCGCCGGCCGGCATGTCCGCATTTCTGCGTGAAGACTTTCTTGGCCGAACCGGTGCACTACGAATCCGCCGGATGTGTCCGAACAGCGCGTTGCGACGCCTCGAGGTATCCGATTTAAGGGGGCTGAACATGTCGCGGCCGACAATCGCCATGGCTTTTGGTGTGACCGTTTGTGCTGCCTTACAAGAGCAGGCTTGCGTAGAGTGAAGTATGAGTGGCTCGGTAGCTGGGAAACAAGTCCGTTATCTACCCCTCAACACGCAGCAGGCCTCGCAAATCTCCCTACGCAGGGTCAGGAAGGCGCGACCAACGGTCTTGAGGACCCGTCGGAGTCTGATCTTGTACACGAGTTATCGCACGACGCTTCGCCGCCGTGGAACAACCCGGGGCGGAACAGAGAATCCTATGAGGGCCAAGCTGGATAAGGCATTTCAGGGGATTCGCCGCGCATTTAACCTCAATGTTTCACGCAGTTATGAGCCTGCGTACATGTATCTGCACTGTCAATCCTGGTTTCGAGAGAGGGGAGCGGAGCTATTGGTTAGAATGTTTTATTCAATACGTAAAATGTAGTGATTAAAACGATAAACCAGAACCCTTCAGGCAACAAGGTCTGAAATGCTGGGGGCGCGTGACATCGCACCAACGAAATACTGCGGGAGCGAGGTGAACATCCCGGCAGACACTCGGCAA
This sequence comes from Burkholderia sp. Ac-20353, assembly GCF_017104785.1. Lineage (NCBI taxonomy): Bacteria > Pseudomonadati > Pseudomonadota > Betaproteobacteria > Burkholderiales > Burkholderiaceae > Burkholderia > Burkholderia sp. Ac-20353. The sequence continues at coordinate 115,702 of NZ_JAAGPL010000005.1, forward strand.
TGTCAAGTGTAAAAGACCGAATTGAAGGGAGCGTTAGAAGCCTTGGGTATTCAACGTAGGGCGCCTAGGCTTTCGGCAGTCACCACCGCAGGAGGTGGAAGTGAAGGTCACAATCCGCATTGACGCCACCACAGGCTATGGCGAAACCGGGTCTTTCGAAATCTGCCGAGTTGAACGCCGCTCCCGAGACCTCGAACCGCTGAAAATCGGCCTGTCGCTGGCTGACGGAAAAGACATACTTTGTTGAGGGAAGCCGTCAAAAGACCCGGGATGTTTTTTGCCAGGGCCACGACACGCGTCGCTGCGACGACCGAAACGAACGAGGTTCATGGATGAAGCAGGGCATCGTGGCGCTTGACGCACCGTCACAGGAGGCTCGCGATTGGTGGCGAGGCAGCGTGGTCTATCAGATCTACCCGCGCAGCTTTGCCGATTCGAACGGCGACGGTATCGGCGACCTCAAGGGAATCACCGGGAAGCTCGATTACGTTGCACGCCTCGGCGTCGACGCGATCTGGATTTCCCCGTTTTTCCGTTCTCCGATGAAGGATTTCGGATATGACGTGTCCGACTACCGAGATGTCGATCCGATTTTCGGAACGCTCGACGACTTCGATGCACTCGTGTCCCGCGCGCATGCGCTGGGCATCAAGGTGCTCATCGACCAGGTGCTCAGCCACACGTCGGACCAGCACCCGTGGTTTCTGGCGAGTCGGGCGGACCGCACGAATGCGAAGGCTGATTGGTACGTGTGGGCCGATGCGCAGGCCGACGGAACGCCGCCGAACAACTGGCTGTCAGTATTCGGCGGTCCGGCCTGGCAATGGGATACGCGCCGCAGGCAATACTACCTGCACAATTTCCTGAGCAGTCAGCCGGACTTGAATCTTCATCGTCCGGATGTCCGGCGCCAGATTCTCGACGAGGTCCGCTTCTGGCTCGATCGCGGCGTGGACGGCTGCCGGCTCGACGCGACGAATTTCTATTTGCATGATCCGGGATTGCGAAACAACCCGGCATTGGATGGCGGGGCGCAGCGCGCTCATGGTACGCCGTCCGTCAATCCATACGATCGGCAGAGGCACCTGTACGACAAGAACCGGCCGGAGAATATTGAGTTTCTCAAGGAACTGCGGACGCTGGCAGATCGATACCCAGGCGTGGTATTACTCGGAGAGATCGGCCACGCCGAGCCGTTGAGTCTGATGGCGGAGTACACGAAGGGGCGGGATCGTCTTCACGAAACGTACAGCTTCGGTTTGCTGACCGACGAATTCAGCGTGGCGGCCATCCGACGGACGCTCGAGACGCTCGAGGGCTGCATTGGCGACGGCTGGCCGTGCTGGTCGACAGGCAACCACGATGTGCCGAGGGTCGCGACCCGTTGGGGCGGCGCACATGCGCCGAAGGCCTTCACGAAATTGATCATGGCGTTGCTGTTGTCGTTGCGCGGCAGCGTATGCGTTTATCAGGGCGAGGAGCTGGGTCTTGCCGAGGCCGACATTGCATTCGAAGACCTGCAGGATCCAAGCGGTATTGCGTTCTGGCCGGAGGGCAGAGGGCGCGATGGATGCCGTACGCCGATTCCGTGGAATTCGCTTGCCGAGCACGCCGGCTTCTCGACGCACCGGCCGTGGTTGCCGTTGGCCAACGCGCACCGGGCGGATGCCGTCGACGTCCAGGACGCCGACGCAGATTCCGCGCTCAATGCTTGCCGCCGCTTCATCGCATGGCGGCGCACACATCCCGCCCTGAGCCGAGGAGCGATCCGTTTCGTCGAGACACCGGGCGATTCCATCGGATTCGTTCGCGAGTATGGCGACGACGCGATTCTCGCGATCTTCAACCTGTCCGGCGAAACGATCGTGGTGACGCCGCCGGACATCGCCAGGTTCGAACCGCTGGACGGTCACGGTTTCCAAGGGCAGCGGCGTGTGGATGGCATCGAGTTGCCACCGTATGGCGCTTTCTTCGCTCGCTGTTGAGGTCGCTTGGTTCCGCTATTCGAGACGATTAACTACAAGAAACGACAGGAATTGTAAAAATCTTGGGGTTTGGCGCCTGGCCCTGTCGCATCGACATTCTGACGAGATATGTCTCCCCAGTTTTTGCACGCTCTCGCGATATGCGAATTGACACTTGCATTAAGTTTGCGCCAGTCTCTGCAGCGACGTCGTATTGCTTGTTATCGTTAGGATTGCAGAATAAAACCAGGGTACCTTCAAGAACGAGCCGTCCTACAATTGCGTGCCGAGGCTGGGCGCGACCTCTCACAAAGTCGACTACGCCATTTATTCTCTTCGTCAGGTCATTTGCGTCAGTTACGAAAGATGCTGCCGCTCGCCGGTGCGGGCGGATTCCTCGATCGCTGCAAGCATACGGTGCCGTCGTACCGCATCTTCAAAGCGAGGCGCTCTGTGGCCTCCATCTCGGAGATCCTGCGCGATCAGAACGTATGCCTGTGCAACATTATAGGGCGGTCCCTCCGAGGTTCCTTGCGGTGCACAGCGGCAATCCGTGAGGCAGATCCAGCGGTCACCGCGTTCTGTGAGCGACCGGGTTTTATCCAATCTGAAGGGAAACGCTATCTCGCGGATTTTTGGGTGCGTTACTTTGATCGTCATGAATTAGTTATCCTATTCGATTTGGCATCCGAGCCATCTGCAAAACCTGACGCGCTCCTCGAGCATGCGGGGCTGACGGTCAGGGCGGTTCAGTCGTCTGAAATCGCTGCCTCTCGTACGTGGATCGCGAACTGGAAGCGTATGCTCTCTTCCCTCATCACCACGCGTGGCCTCATACCTCCGTCGCTCAGCAGCGCGATTGAGCGGTTTGTTGCTCGTCCGCATCGGCTACTTTCGATTGAGCGCGAGTTCACGACTGGAGATCCAGTTCTCGTACGTGCCGCAGTTTTCGGCTTGCTGCATGCCGGCCGTGTGCGGGCACCGGAACTACGCACGCACGAATTGTCGCTGCTCACGGTGTTTGTCGCAGTTGGAGATGTGGCATGAACCGGCGGCGCACTGATTTTCAGGCTCTGGACGTTGCGGCATGGCCCAGCGTCGCCTATACGGAATTTGGCGACGAAGAGCGTCGCGCTTTCCAGCTTCGTGTGAGTGCCGTCGAGCGTTATGCGCGAGGAGAGTCCATCGGGGACATCGAGCTGGCGACAGGCGTGAATAGAAGGCAACTCTATCGCTTGCTTGAGAGGGGATTGGCACAGCATCCTGACGGGCGCATCTTCGGGTTTCGCGCGCTTTTGAAACACGTGCGCATCTCGGACTATGTCAGGACAAGTCCCGTGAATGTTCACGGTGACCGCGGCAGTCGCGGCGCCGTGGGTGCCTTGTCGTTGCTCTTCGAGCGATATCCGGCGCTGGCAGCATGGCTGCTGTTACAGGTAAAACAACGCCGTGTCCTGCTGCAACAGGTCGGTACGGACGGCCGCCTTCGTACCCGCCTGCGTGGGCTGCGATCGCTGCACGACGAGTTCTTGCAGCAATGCCGCGCTGTTGGACTCTCGGCGGCGGACTATCCCTTCAACACGGCGGGGAACGCGATCCGGTCGCTATCGCAGAGACTGAAAGCGGAGATGCTGCGCAGTTTCGGGACCGCTGCGCGTTCGGCGGGTGCATCGCATCTGAAAGGTCTGCCACGGCACGACGAGAATGCGACTCCAGCCACGACGCGGCCGTATCAGGTTGTCGAGTTTGACGGGCATCGGCTCGACATCCGTCTGAAGGTGCTCGTGCGTGATCCGCTGGGCTTCGAGCACGAATTCGAGATCGAACGGGTATGGCTGCTGGTGATCATCGACGTTTGCACGCGGATGGTGTTGGGCCACCACATCGTCCTCGCGAGCGAATACAGCCGTTACGACGTGATCAAGACTGTAGAGAAGGCGCTTGAGCCGCATTTGAAGCGGTCATTTTCGATACCCGGGCTTGACTATGGTCCGCATGAGGGTTTTGCGCCACATCGTTTGCCCGAACTTGTGGCGCGACAATCTGGATGAGAGACGCGCGACAAACAAGATGAGAATGTCGCGGCGAGGTTGATGATGCCGATGTTGATTGTCGCTGACAAGCGGTTATTGATTGACGCGCGTTTTTAATTGTCGCTGGCAAGCGTTTGTTGATTGACGCCGGCACGTGAAGCATGCCGCGCGTCAATCAGGATGAGAACAGCGCGTCAGTCGGTGAGGTCGATGCCGTAACGCGTGACGATGGCTTTGAGCACGCGCTTTACGCTCTCGCGTTTGATCTCGACGAGCATCGTCGAAGTGCAGTTGGCTTCCAGCGCGGCCAGTCCGTCACTGAGCAGGGCCAGCAACGTAACGCGTGACGCCAAAGCCTCCTCACCAATGGCGTCAATCACGGCCCGCTTGCGCCGCAAGCGGTATGCACGTTGCCGTTGCGCTCCAGTGAGCGCGCTGGGCGGCGCCATCGAACTGTCGGATGCGTCGTCACGCGTTACGGCCGTCAGTTGCGAATTGTTCGTCATTGCTGATCCTCCTGTCGCGGCGGCACGCCGACGTTCTTTGGTGTCGCTATACTGGCCGGGCGTCCCGGTCCCTGTTGCTTGCGCTGCAGGGCGGCACGCCGACGGTAGCTTTCGACGTTCAGCTCGAAGATTGTCGAGTGATGGACCAGCCGGTCGACTGCGGCCACCGTCATGGCCCTGTCGGGGAAGATCTTGTCCCATTCGCCAAATGGCTGGTTGGCCGTTATGCAAAGAGAACGGCGCTCATACCTGGCGCTGATGAGCTCGAACAGCACCGACGTCTCGGCCTGATCCTTGCTGACGTATGCAAAGTCATCCAAAATCAGGACATCGAAGCGATCCAGCCGGTTGATGGCAGACTCCAGCGACAGCTCGCGGCGTGCGACCTGCAACCGCTGCACGAGGTCGGTGGTACGAGCGAACAGGACCTTCCAGCCGTTCTCCAGCAGGCTCAGTCCAATGGCTGACGACAAGTGCGATTTGCCTCCCCCGGACGGCCCCAGAAGAATCAGGTTGGTGCCGTTGCGCAACCAGCCGTCGCCAGCGCAAAGCGCTGAGACGTGCGCCCGGGACACCATCGGTACCGCGTCGAAATCGAAGTTCTCCAGCGTCTTGCCCGGCAGCAGCTTTGCGTCCTTGAGGTGACGTTCGATTCGGCGTCGATCGCGCTCGGCGATCTCGTGTTCGGCCAGCGCCATAAGCAGGCGAGCGCCGGGCCAGCCTTCAGTATCGGAGCGTTCGGCAAAGCTGGACCAGATCTGCTTGATGGCGGGCAGGCGCAAATCATTCAGCAGCAGCGACAGGCGGGTGGCGTCGAAATCATGACTCATGCTGCCACCTCCGTTGCCAGGTCGAGCAGGGCCTCGTAGTCGCGTAACGAAGCCAGTTGGACGTGCACCTGCGGCACGGCTGCGGGTTTCGGTGCGAAACGCGAATTTAGTGCGTCCAGATCGGGTAACTGTCCATCGTCCAGGCACTGCTGCAGCGCCTGTGCCAGTTGCGCCTCGCAGTTGCGCTCGTGGGCCAGGCTGAGCAGTTCAACCATGGTCTTGCATGCCGCACGCTCCGGCAGCTGCTCGCGCAGGCGTTCGAAGGTCATTCGATAGGCTTCGCGCGGAAAGACCTGATCGCGGTAGACCAGGTTGAGCAGCGCCATGGGCTTGCGGCGTAACGCGTGGATGATGTGCCGGTAGTTGATGATGTGGCCGTGCTTGCCATTGGGACCCGGCCGGCCGCGCTGCAGCGTCATCAGGGCCGTGCCGCCCAGGAACAGCTCCAGCCGGTCGTCGTACAGCCGCACACGCAGGCGATGGCCGATCAGCCGCGACGGGACGGTATAGAACACTTTGCGCAGGACGAAGCCACCGGTGGAGCTGACGTACACGCGCGTTTCCTCGTAGTCGCTCGTACGCTGCGCCGGCAGTGACTGAAGCAGCGCTCGCTCGGCCTCAATGCGCTTGCCATTACGCGCGTTGATGCGACCGACGATCTCGTCGATGAAACGGCGATAGGCCCCGAGCTCGGCAAAGTCGTTACTGCCGCGCAGGAGCAGCGCATCACGCACCGCGCTCTTGAGGTGGCCGTGGGGGCTCTCGATGGAGCCGTTCTCGTGGGCGATGCCACGGTTGTTGCGCGTAGGCTGCATCCCGTAATGAACACACAGCGCTTCGTAGCGCGTGGTCAGGTCGTCGCGCACTTCACGCTCGAGGTTGCGGAACGCCGCGGACAGGCTGTCGCTGCGATGCTCGCGCGGCGCGCCACCGAGTGCCCAGAGTGCGTTCTGGAGCCCTTCGGCCAGCGCGACATAGCTCTCGCCGCCGAGAATGACGTGAGCGTGTTCAAAGCCCGAGCAGGCCAGGCGAAAGTGATACAGGCGATGTTCCAGCGCGACACCGGCCACGGTGACATCCAGGCTGTCCATCTCGGTGAAGTCGGACAAGCCGAGGCGACCGGGCTCGTGTATCTGACGGAACACGACGTCACGCTCCTTGCCATGGAGTGCGCGCCAGTCGCGAATACGTCGCTCCAGTGTTCGGCGCACGTTGCGCGAGAGGTCTGGATGGCGCCGAAGCATCTCGTCCAGTACGGCCACCGGCCGGATACCCGGCGCGGACTGCAGCAACGGGACGATCTCGGCGTCAAAGATCGCAGCCAGCGGATCTGCGCGCCGGCGCTCGCGGGGCGCCTTCTTCTGCGATGGCAGTCGCCCGTCCTGTTCGATGCGATAACCCGTGGCGGCGCTGAACCCGGCGCGCGCAGCCGCTTGAGCTGGTCCTTCCTTGAGTCTGTACTTCATGTAGAGCCTCATCTGGTGGTCGTTGATGTGTCGTCCGGGCACTGCGCCTCCCTTGACATGGAAGACTCAGTTCATACCCGATCTACCGCGACCACCGACAAGGCTCTCCAATGACGGGGGGCTCCTCGGCGCGGCGTGGCGGCAGCGGTTCCGGGCTACGCCCTTCACCGCTGCCGCCACGCCAGTACTCTCATCCTGATTGACGCGCTGCTCTCATCTTGTTTGACGCGCTGCACGAACTGGCGTGGGCGACGTGCGAGTGGATCAGGCTCGACAACGCGAAGGCGAATCGGGCGAATGAAAGGCTCACAGCGCTCTGTGAGTTCGTTGGCTGTTGTGTTGATGCGGGGCCGAAGTACAGCCCGGACGAGCGTCCATACATCGAGCGATTTTTCGGAACAGTCGCGAGCCGGCTTTCTTCGCGGTTGCCGGGTTATACGGGTTCCCATCCGCGCGACCTCCGGCGTGAACTGGCTGATCCGAAGGGCAACCTGCATCTCTACGTGTCGCTCGATGAGCTGGAGGAGCTGGTTGAATATGCGATCGCAAGCTATCACGGCATCCCGCATGCCGGCCTGAACAATGTCACGCCGCTCGAGGCGATGGAGTATTTCGTTCGGGGCAAACAGGTCATGGTGACATGGCTGGCCGAACACCATCGTCGCACGCTGTGCCTGATGCAGTCCGCGCGCCACGGCAGCGTCCGAGCGTACCTACCGCAAGGCGTGCGACCGCATATCAACATGTATGGGGTTCGCTATACGAATGACGTCCTGGCTGCCAGCACCCGGTTGATAGGCAGGAAACTGCTGCTGTACCTGAACGCGGACGATCTGCGTAGCGTGCGGGCGTTCCTGCCAGACGGCACGGAGCTGGGCGTCCTGAATGCGCAAGGTGCATGGGGCGTGATGCCACATAACCTGAAGCTGCGGCAGGAAATCCTCAAGTTGCGCGGCAGACGGCGATCCCGCGCCGGAATCGACTCGAATCCAATTGAAGCGTATGTCCAGGCCAAACTCGCGCAGGCCAAGAAGAGCCGCCGGGCGGCGAATGATCTGGCGCAGACCGTCCGGGTACTGGCAGGTGCGCCGACCGTTCGCACGCCAGCCGGGCCAGTGCGCACTGCGGCGGCGCCTGCGGCACCCGCTTTTGCATCTGTTATTCAAAAGCCCACGGACGTGGCCCTGGCACCGAGCCCTCGCACGGGGGTTCGCATGCGCAAGCACTCGATCGCCTCAGGCCAGGTGTTCTAACCCGTCAGCAGAAACTGGAGGTGCATCATGTTAGTTGACGTTCCGAGACCGATCGATCCATCGCTGCATCCGCTTGCTACCCGCAACTACCGCATTGCGACCCCGGCGATCCAGGCTTTCTACGAACTCGTGGTCCGGTGTCCGCACTACAGGATCATGGGTGCGCTGATCTACGGGCCATCCCGCATCGGCAAGACGCGGGCGATCGAGTACGTGAGACTGCTGCTGGCGCGCAACTATCCGAAGATGACCAGCTATCACGCGCAGTGTGAGCATAAGCCCCGGCATGCCGAAGTCCCATTCTTTGCAATCCTGCTCGAGGCCGTTGGGGACCCTGATCCCAACGCGGGTTCGAACCCGTCGAAGCGGATGCGACTCTCGCTAAGAATACGCGAGGCGGCCGCCCGCGCCGGCAGCGGAACCGTACTGCTTTTTTTGCGACGAGGCGCAACGCTACAACGAGAACGAATATGAGTGGCTGCGCGATGTCCACGATGCACTGGACAGTCAGCAGATCAAGCTTTTCACGTTCCTGGTGGGTCAGCAGGAGCTTCTCGTGCAGAAGACCGGCCTGCAGATCGCCGGAAAGACGCAGATCGTCGCGCGACTGATGGTCGATGAGCTGTCTTTCTACGGCATCCGCGACGCGGAGGACGTGGCCACCTGCCTCGACGGTTACGACAGGACCGCTTATCCGGAGGGCAGTGACTGGAGCTTTACGCGCTTTTACGTCCCGCGCGCATTCGAGACCGGATACCGTCTGGTCAGCGACGCCGGCGTCCTCTGGCACGCGTTCGAGTCTGCGCATCACCGCGCAAACCTGCCCGGCAATCTCGAGATACCGATGGAGTCGTTCGCGCGGGCGGTCGAAATCGTGCTGAAGGAGTGTGAGCTCGAGGACGGTCTACAGTACACGCCGGACACTGCGCTGTGGGCGCATGCGGTGCATCATTGCGGCTATGTCCAGTCCCGTCATGCGACCGGCCGCGTTCTCGTCGCCGCCTGACGGGAAGCGCGGCTCAGCGCCGCACTTTCCGATCATGACGATGGACGAGCATAAACTGACGCCGGCGATGGGCTACGTCTTCAGCCACAGGTGGGTGGATCCGTGTGAATCGCTTGTTTCGATCTTCTGGAAGTTTGCCAGGGCGAATTCGGTGGCGGGTCACATCGTGGCGCGCCTGCTCGGTCCTGAGATCGATCCATATGAGGGCGTCGCGCCGCGGGCCGACGTGGTCGATGTCCGCCGGCTTCGCCATGCATTCGATCTTCCACCTAGGACGCTTTATGGATCACTGATACAGACTTCGGAGCGAAGCCGTTGCAGCGATCGTCTTCGCCGGTGTCGCCGCTGTATGGGGCGCGGCTACCACAGCGTCATCCATCAGTTCAACTGCGTCGATGTCTGCCCGGCCCATCATCTGCCGCTGGAGACTGCGTGCCGACGTTGCGGATACGAAGCACCATTCGTGATCAACGTGCAGCTTCTTGAAGCGCCGTATCGATGCGCGTATTGCCGCTGGGCCTCTGGAAACAAGGGGTATTCGCCAGCCTCTCACCAGCCCATGACGCGTGAGGAGCGCATTGCAATTTGCGGGGAGTCCTACAGGCTGCACTTCTGGTGATCAACCCGCTGCGTCTTTTACTATCGGTCCGCGAAGACGCTCCGGATCTGTCGTGCGCGTTCGGCTTCATCGCTGTGGAGGTAAATGGAGGTCGTTGAAATCGACGCATGGCGAAGGTTATCGCGGACCGTAGTCAGCGCGACACCGCCTTCAAGTGCGTGGGTGGCGTGCGTGTGCCTCATCCAGTGCGGGCTGGCTCGCCGGAGCTTTCCGGCGAGCACCGGGTTGTCTGCCTCGACAAGGTCGGCGGCTTGCGTAAAGAATCGCCGCATCACCTCCCATAAGTGTGCACTGGTGATGCCCGCCGCGCTGCCTTGCGCAAGGTTGGCGATCAGCGGAACGTCGGGACGCCACCGGACCGGTGTGACAGGAAGTCCCCGTACAATGAGATACCTGTCCAGCGCGGAGCGGGCGACCGGTGGTAACGCGACCTTGCCCTGCTTGCGACCTTTCCTGAAAAGGCTCACCCAGTGATCGCCTCTCGTGTCGGTCCCGATGTTGCCGAGACGGGCGCCGACCAGTTCGCTCACGCGCAGACCGGTTGCGTAGGCAAAGTCCAGCACGAAGCGCAGGCGTTGCGCCGCCGGCGCGCCCCATCCATACGACCACTCCAGTCCGTCGGCAAGAGTTCGAACCAGCATCCATTCGCCGTCGCTGAAGACATGGGTCGTGTCGAGTACGGTCGCGCGGCGGCTGCCGCGCACCTTGACGCCGGCAAACGGATTGGCGAGCAGATAGCGCTGTGCGATCAGCCAGCGGAACATCGCCGCCAGCACCGACAGCGTGTACGCCGTCGAGCGGGCGGACAGGCTACCCGAGAACGGTCGCCACTCTGGCGAAGTGCGGGCGCGGACAGCCCCGACCCAGCGGCTGCGCGGCGTAGGCCGGCGCAGGAAGGTGCGGTACGCGATCGCGTCCTCCGTTGTGAGTGACGACAGGGCACGGTTGCGTTCGATAATCGCCCTGAGCATCAGGCGTTCTGCCTCCTTCCGGTAGGCGCGCCGGGTCGATTCCGGCTCGTGAAGCGACTGCTACGCCTGCACGGCCTGGTAGTCGTCGGTCGCGACGAGCGTGCAGGTGCGTTGCGGCGCACGGAATTCGCCCGACGACCCGTCGATTTCGCGCGGCAGCCGCAGCGACTTCCACGGGACGACTGTTCCGCGATCGGTAGCCGCAATCAGTGCCGGCGCCCGCTCCGTCAACGCCGGATGTGCCGCAAAGAAAGCCTCGGTCTGCTTCCCCGCAGCCGTGCCGAGGCCGGGTATGGCTTTCCACCACTGGCGCCGGCGCGGAATCCGCACAGTCAGATCGGCCAGCGTCGCGATGCCGTGCGCGTGCAGCGCTGCGACCACCCGCGTCGGGAGCCATCGCCCGATTTCGTCGCCGATCTGGGGCTCGGGCACACGCGTGCGCCGAAGCGTTTCGATGGCCTGCGAAACGACCTAGGAGCGCTCGAGCCGCTCGTCCGCCCGATGACTGAGGAGGGTCACCAGATCATCGCGATGGAGACGCCGCGCAAGGGCCACCAGTTCGCGGCGGATCCGTCCGATGGTGCCGCGCGCGGAGGTGGATCCGCACGAAGTGTCAGGAAGGTAGCGCCGGACTGCGTGACGGGTGGACAGTCCCGCATACCATGCCCGCAGCGCGGCCAGTGCGTCGGCATCTGGCAGGTTGGACGAGGCGGGCGCGACGCCGTACGGTGAAGGGTGACGCGTTTCCATATCTGCCAGTTTAGGCAGAAATCATGGGCCCCAGGATAACAGCAGGTTTTATCTCAGGGGCGCGGTCTGCATGTGCACTTGTAACCGGCCGCCCACCGTCGCTGGATGCGCGACGGGCTCCCCGGCCAAGAGCCGTTTTCCGGAGGAACCAGAGCCCGTTGTCGGACCCCAACTGCCGTTCAGACCGGCGCCGCTGCAACGGCCGCTTCCAGGAGCAACCGCCGCTCGTCCAGCCAAGTTGGTCGGCGAGTAAACGGCCAAAGTCGACGGTGACTCATTGGCGTTTGGGCGGCAGCTATAGGCTCAAGCCCCGCTTACATTTCGCGCTGTCTCGACGGAACGCATGGACCCGCCAGTCACACGTGCAATTGGCGGCTTGCGGTCACCGCTGCCTCGCCAAGGATGCAACCACGCGGAGTTTCGGCACCCCAAAACTGATTTGTTGCGCCGGCGTAGCTCACTGATCGCGTTGAGGCGGTGTGAAGCGTTGACAGGCTTTGCACCCTCAACGTGGACAATTTCGTCGATTAGGTTTTCCCTTGAACATCAGGCGTTCAGGATTCCCATGAGAATGGACATCGTGGCGTCGAGGTCGGCACTGATTTTTTGACGCGAAATTCCGGCGCTCGCTTTGATAGCGACCGAATGAAGTGTTGCGACCAACAGATTTGCGCAACACCGCGCATTCACCGCAGCGGAGTCGCCCGAAAGGAAGGTATGCGCCCATCTCTCGATGCGGCGCTCCTCTCGCTCGATAAGCTCTTTGAGGATTGCTTTTGCGTCGTCGTGAGCATTGGCCTCATCAGAGAGCACGCATGCGATGAGACAGCCGCGGGGCCGTTCGTGATCGTAGAAGAGATGAACAATTGCTTCGCTAAAGAGCGACGGATCGAAGCGTTTCCCGTCCGTCTCGTTGGGAAGCTGGAGCATTGCATAAGTTTGATAGTAACGCTCCACAGCCTTAAAAAAAAGGGCGCGCTTATCGCCATAGGCGGCATAAAGGCTTGGACGGTTGATCCCCATCGCCTCAGTGAGCGTGTCCAGATCGGCGCCTTCATAACCGTTTTTCCAAAAAATCTCGACGGCGCGATCGAGCGCCGTATCGACATTAAACGCGCGTGGCCGCCCGCGCCCTCTCTTTTTCTCAGTCGTAAGCATTGCATCTTAGGATCCATATTTTCTTACTGCATGATACACAAATCGCTTGACGACGGCAACTGGATTTATTAACTTACCCACCAGTACACAAAGGAGAGAAACTATGGACACAACGGCAGAACGTGCGGCGACGACCCCGACCAAGTACCTGGACGTCAGGGGCGTACGCTACGCTTATCGGGAACTCGGACCCGTTAATCCGGCGGACAAGACACCTATTCTGTTCCTCCATCGGTTCCGGGGCACGCTCGACGACTGGGATCCGGGCTTTGTCGACGCATTGGCCAAGACCCGCCACGTCATTCTATTCAGTGACCAGGAAGTCGGCTCGTCGTCGGGGTCTGCAGCGACGAGTGTGGACGAAAAGGCGCGCAACGCCGCAGATTTCGCGAAGGAATTAGGTTTTTTAACTATCGATGTGCTCGGCTTTTCCATGGGAGGGTTCGTTGCTCAGGCGATTGCGATCGATGAGCCGACGCTCGTGCGAAAGGTGATCATTGTCGGCGCGGCCGGAGGTGGCAATCCGGAAGCGGCACCGCCGACCGATATCGTCTTCGAGATTGCGCTTCGTCCTGAGTACTCGCTCGAGGATGTCCGGTATCTGTTTTTCGCGGAAGGGCGCGACGAAGAAACGCGGGCCTATCTTGACCGTCGAGCAACCCGGACTTCTGGCCAGGAACCTCCGGTAACGCCCGTGGTCATCGGCAAGATGGTGTCGCTAATTGGCGACTTCATGAGTGGGAAGACCGGTCACTATGAGAAGCTGAAAGACCTTCGTCAGCCCACGCTGATCGTCTCCGGCGACAGAGATCCGTTCTTCCCTTTCAAGAACATCTGGATGCTGTATCGCGAACTGCCCAACGCACAGTTGCTCGCCTATCCCAGTTCGGGTCATGGGCCGCATCAGCAGCATCCCGAAGAGGTGGCCGCGAAGATCGAATACTTCTTGGCAACGACCTGATCGGCTCGGCTCTAGCTTTTTATCGGGCGCGGCTGATACGTTCCCTTCAGCGTAGCCCGGCCAAGATTCAAACCATACAGAGGATGGAGGCACCGGTGGCGACTGTGTTTCGAAGCTGAATCCCTTCGTATTGCGGACCTCATGGCGTGGAAGCACGCCATGAATCGGCTAGATGAATTACGAACATCAAAAGACGAAGGCGTCGGAAAAGGAATTCAGGAATAGAGATAACAGTTGCTTGTTGCCTTCACACGGGAGGAGATGCTGCGATGACCACTTATACGGAGTTCTATCGGCGTTCGATCGAAGAACCAGATGCTTTCTGGGCCGACCAGGCCTCATTGATCGATTGGAAGAAGCCGTTCGAAAGAGTTTGCGACTATGGGTCGCCTCCATTCACGAGATGGTTTGTCGGAGGAGTGACAAATCTGTGCCACAACGCTATTGATCGGCACCTGGCCAATCGCGCAGATCAAACCGCACTGATCTGGGTCTCTACAGAGACAGAACAGGAAGAAACTTATAGCTTTAGTGAGCTGCACGCCGAAGTGCAGACAATGGCCGCAATTATCTTGTCCCTAGGCGTGAAAAGAGGTGACCGGGTCTTGATCTACATGCCCATGATCCCGCAGTCTGTGTTCGCGATGTTGGCCTGCGCCCGTATCGGCGCCGTCCATTCTGTTGTATTTGGTGGATTTGCCAGCTCAAGCCTCGCCAGTCGCATCGAAGACGCCAAGCCAACACTGATTATCAGCGCCGATGCGGGATGCCGTGCCGGGAAGGTCATTCCATATAAGCCGTTACTTGATGAGGCCCTCGGACTTGTGTCGACGCCGTCCGCCAAAGTCCTCATCGTCGACCGGGGACTCGCGCCGACCCCCATGCGTGCTGGTAGAGACGAGTCTTACCACTCCTTGAGGCGGGAATTTCTTGGCGCCACTGTTCCTTGCGAATGGTTAGAGTCCAGCGCCCCAAGCTACACGTTGTACACAAGCGGCACAACGGGTACTCCGAAAGCCGTTCAACGGGACACTGGCGGATATTCCGTCGCGCTCGCAGCCAGCATGAAGTACATTTTTTGCGGCTCTCCTGGGGAAACGTTCTTCGCAACGAGCGATATCGGTTGGGTGGTCGGCCACAGCTATATCGTTTATGGTCCTCTTATCGCGGGTATGGCAACTCTACTCTACGAAGGGCTGCCCACACGTCCGGATCCAGGCATCTGGTGGAGGCTTGTCGAGAAGTACAAGGTGAGTACCATGTTTAGCTCACCGACAGCCATTCGGGTGATGAAGCAACATGAAAAAGAGGCGCTTTTCGAGGCGGATCTGTCCAGCTTGCGAAGCTTGTATTTGGCCGGTGAACCTCTCGATGCGCCAACAGGGAAATGGATAAATGATGCCTTACGTAAGCCAATTATCGACAACTATTGGCAGACCGAGTCTGGGTGGCCAATCCTTGCACTCGCGAATGGCGTTGAGCGCGCGGACAGTAAATTCGGTTCGCCAGGGCGACCAATGTACGGGTTTGCGGTACGCTTGCTCGACGATGAAACGGGCGAGGAGATAACGGTCCCAAATCGAAAAGGCATTCTCATCATCGATGGGCCGCTGCCCCCCGGGTGCATTCAGACGATTGCAGGCGACGATGAGCGTTTTGTGAACACCTACTGGTCCAGGATTCGCGGACGGTATGTCTATTCAACGTTCGATTGGGGCGTCCGCGACGAAGACGGCTATTACTTCATTCTTGGGCGCGCCGATGATGTCATCAACGTAGCCGGCCATCGGCTCGGCACACGGGAGATAGAAGAGAGTATTTGTGGCCATCCGAACGTCGCCGAGGTCGCCGTTGTCGGAGTTGCCGACTCCTTGAAAGGGCAGGTGGCTGTTGCATTTATAACTGTTAAGGATCGAAGTGCTGTCGCTACCAGTGAGGGTGCGTCCGCACAGAAACACGAGATTCTGAAACTTGTCGAGCTCAATCTCGGCGCTATAGCGCGCCCCGCACGAGTTCTTTTCGTTCCAGCGCTGCCAAAGACGCGATCAGGTAAGTTACTGCGCCGAACGATTCAGGCAATTTGCGAGGGCCGGGAACCAGGAAACATCACGACGATTGAAGACCCATCTGTGCTAGAAGCAATTGCAGAGTCGGTGACTTCAACCTAAGCGGCTCGAATCGGCCGTTATAGATGGTGGGTGAGAGAGGCAGCAAAGTGATGCCCATCATTCCCGATCTGATGGGCACCACTTTGTCACAGCCTGAAGAGAAGAAGCCGGGCACCGAACGGGTCACCCGAATTTCGCCCAGGAGCTTCGTGAGGGAATGGCGGCAGTAGCTTGCGAGCCGAACATCTGTTCACCTTGCGGCGGCGATATCTGGCCGAGCAGCAAGCTCGGTCTGCTGGGCTCATTCCGGTCGTACTGGCAAGCGACTGGGAGACGGAGGTCGCTGAATCATCTCCGGTGAGAGCGCAGGACAGGAACCTGCACATCATCATCTCATGACAATGGATGGAGACACGAATGCAACTCAAAGATAAAGTAGCAGTTATCACAGGCGGAGACAGCGGAATTGGGTTGGCCTGCGCGCGTTTATTCCTCGCAGAGGGTGCCGCCGTTGCGATCATTAGCAACAATTCTCTAAACCTCAGCGCTGCTAAAAATCAGCTTGGTGCCAACGTAATGGCAATTCAGGCAGACGTCACGATCCCCAAGACCCTCGGCGTTGCGTTTGCAGAGGTTGGTGATCGGTTTGGCCATATCGATGTCCTGTTTGCAGGCGCTGGCGTTGCATCCACTACCCCTTTGGACGGCGCGTCCGTTGAGACTGTTGAACGTGTCCTCACGATAAATATTGCCGGCAGCTTCTATTCCGTACAGGCCGCCCTTCCTCACTTGCGCTCTGGCGCATCGGTTATTCTCGTTGGCTCAGTCATGTCCACGATGGGATACGCCGGATTCGGAGTCTATGCCGCGAGTAAAGCCGGGATTTCGGGGATGGCGCGCTCCTTGGCCTCAGAGCTAACGCCTAAAGGCATCCGCGTGAACACGCTGGTTCCTGGTGCTACGCGAACTCCAATCTGGAACACCCTGGCGCAAACGGAAGCCCAGGTGCAGGAAATCGAGCAGGGATTAATCAGAAGCATCCCGATTGGCCGGCTCAATAACGCAGAGGAGGTGGCCCACGCCGCGCTCTTCCTGGCTTCCGATCGCTCAAGCAGCATGCATGCGGCGGAGCTAGTTATCGACGGTGGTGCCACTGGCGCCCCCCAAGGCGCACCGGTATTCTAAAAATCCCTGTGATGAAGTTCGGCTTATGTTCTCGCCTGCGGTCGGCATCGCAACTGCGCGTCCCCCGATAGGTCGATAGTCGGCAAACCAGGGTCAAAAAAGCGGTCGGTACTTGCTCGTGCGGGAATGCGTGGGTTGCTTCCGTACATGCCGATTTAAACCTGCAGAATGTGGTGAGCCACACACGCCGTGCGAAGAAGCAAGAAGTACGGGAATAACATATTAATTTCGTATAACTAAATATGGAGACAAAGGATGAAGCGGAATGTGACGCCTAGCTTGGGCGTTCTGGTGGTATGCGCGAGCATGGCATTAAGTTCGGTTGCGTTTGCCACAGAAGGGGGAAGCGATAACATCGGCGAAGGTGCCGAGGCGTTTTTCGCCGGCGCGTTGCCGCCAGCTGGCCTGTACGGCATCCTGTATTACTCGCATTACCATGCGTCGCACTTCAACGATTCGCACGGCAACAATTCGGTGCCGGGGTTTAAGCTCGACGCCGACTTGCTGATTCCTCGCGTCGTATATATGTCGAATCTGTCGTTGCTGGGCGGACGCTACGGAGCCTATGCGGTACTGCCGGTCGCACGGCTTTCGCTGAGTGCAGGCGGGATGCCATCCGACCGAACCAATCTCGGCGACCTGGTCGTGAGTCCGGCATTAATCGCGTGGGAAACCGGCACGCTTCGGACTGCGGCGGCCGTCGAGTTCGTATTGCCCACCGGTCAGTACGACAAGAACGCGGTTCTGAACATCGGCAAAAATTATTATACGGCGCGGCCGGTGTTCGCCGTGTCGTGGTTGCCGAACGAGAGGGTGGAATTGTCCGCGAAGGTGACCTACAGCTTCAATTCGCCGAACAATGACACGAATTACCACTCCGGAAACCTGTTCCACTTTGACTACTCGGCGAGCTATGCGGTCACGCCAGCGGCCCGCGTCGGAATTTCCGGCTATTTCATCAAGCAGACGACGGACGATGTACAAAACGCTCAATCGGTAGCCGGAGACGGATTTCGTGGGCAGGTCTTCGCGATGGGTCCCGGCTTACGCTATCAGTTCACCAAGGTCAGCGTCGAGGCACGCGTCGTGAAGGAGTTTCTCGTGCGGAATCGATCGGCCGGGGAGGCGGTTTGGGCGAAGATGGTAGTGGCATTTTGACCGAACAGTGCGATATACGGACTTGCGTATTACATAAGCATATGGAGACTTTAATGAGGAATGCAAACTCAGAGACAACGCGCGACAGCGCACCGCAGGCCTCGCCGAACTCGGAGTTCGACTTCGACTGGGCGATAGTCGGGTCCGGATTCGGCGGAAGCGTCGCCGCTCTCCGGCTGACCGAGAAGGGGTACCGGGTCGGCGTGATCGAACGCGGTCGTCGCTACGAGGACAGTGATCTACCCACATCGACAACCGAGATCGAAAAATTCGTCTGGGCCCCGGAGCAAGGGCTCTACGGCATCCTCCGAGATGTCGCGTATCAACATGTCGAGACCGCCTCGCAGACGGGCGTCGGGGGTGGGAGCCTCATGTACGGGGGGGTACTCTTCCGTGCGCAGCAGGGGTTCTACAACGACCCCCAGTGGCGAGGCCTCGAGTCCTGGGAGACGGCGCTTGACCCGCACTACGCCAAGGCGGAGTTCATGCTCGGCGTGCGGGAATCCCCGTGGGACTCGGTCTCGATCCAGCTGACCAAACGCATCGGCGAGCACTTCGGGGTCTCCGACGGCTTCAGGCTTGCGCCGACCGGCGTGTTCTTCGGCGAACCCGGCAAGACAGTCGATGACCCCTACTTCGGCGGCGAAGGACCTGCACGGACCGGATGCAGACGTTGCGGCGATTGCATGATCGGATGCCGCACGGGCGCGGCGAACAGGCTGACGAAGAACTATCTCTGGTTCGCGGAGAAGCGGGGCGCCCGGATCATTCCGGAGCGGGAGGTCATCGACGTTCGGCCCCTCGGCGCAGCCGACGGCGCAGACGGCTATCGGCTGGTCGTAGAGCAACGCAGCCCCGACGGGTCCCGCGCCCGCTCTGAGTACACTGCGCGCGGCGTCGTCTTCGCCGGCGGAGCTGTCGCAACCAACGAGCTGCTCGCAGACTGCAAGTACCGAGGATCACTACCGCGGATCAGCGACAGACTCGGGCACCTGGTCCGCACAAACAGCGAGACCTTCCTCAGCGTCCAGTTCCCCCATGATCTCGAGGCATGGCGCGACGTCACAGCGCCCAGCCGATTGCTCTTCGACGGGGACACCCAGGTCGAACTCCTCACCGTCGGGAAGCACGCCGACGCATGGCAGGGCAAGTTCACCGTCCTCACAGGCAAGGGGAACATCTTCGTCCGTCGCATCAAGTGGCTGACGAACGTCATCCTTCACCCGAGACGGTGGAAGGCAACCAAGCAATCCGAGGGTTGGAGCGCCCGATCACTGGCGATGCTCGTCATGCAGCCTCGCGACAACGCGGTCCGGTTACGCGCGGAGAAGCGTAGCACCGGCAACGGCTACACGCTCGTCAGCGAGATCGACAAGTCCCGCCCCGCCCCGACATTCCTCGGCGTCGGGCACAAGGTCGCGAAGTGGCTCGCCGACGAAACGGGTGGGGTTGCGGGCAGCACACTGACCGAAGCCTTCCGCAACGCCCCATGGACGGCGCACATCCTCGGCGGGGCGGTCATCGGCTCGAACGCGACCACCGGCGTCATCGATGCGAAGCTGAAAGTGTTCGGTTACGAGAACATGATCGTCTGCGACGCCGCCGCGCTGCCCGCGAATCCAGGCGTCAACCCCGCGCTCACGATCACCGCCCTCGCCGAGTACGCGATGGATCGGCTCCCGAGTGCACCCGCGACGGATCTGTCGCAATAAGGCGGTCTACTTCTCGAAGGAGTCGCGGTGAGGTGCGGCGTCATTGTGCAGATGCGACAGGACTATGCGGTGCCGCCGATGTGCCGGCTGCTGGGCGTTTCGGCGAGCGGGTAATACGCTTGGCGCATACGGCCTTGTGTCGCTGTGGGCACAGCAGGAACCGCGCCTCGAACAGAAGTACTGGCGGCGCATCAGCACAGCGCGCAAGCTTTGTCCCCGAGCGCCTGCAGAAACACCTCGACGGGCACGGCATGGGAGTCGGAGTTCACCGCATAATGCGGCTGCGCAAAAAGCTCGGGCTTCGCTGCCGGCAAAAGCACAGATTCAATGCGACGACCAGTTGCAGCACGACCTGCCGGCAGCGCCGACGGTTGAACCAGAACTTCAGGCCACCATGCCAAATCAGGCCTGGTGCGGGGACATAACCTCCAGACGCCCGCCAGCGCAGCCCGCTCATATCGGGTGAAGCTGCTTGAGCATGTTTGGAATGCAGGGCCCGGTGGAGTTGACATGGCAGTACCCGGGCATGCCCTTCCTCGGCTGCGAGAGGAAGTGAGCCGAAGCGGCGGTGACTTGCTGACACGGGCAAGGTGATGAAGTCCGTGGAAAACGCGATTTGCGGCGAGGCGGTTATCTGCGCACGCTGTTGGTCCACGGCGCGCGCTCGGTGATGTGTCACGCCAAAGTGCCGTCTACATGGCAGAAGGCGATCCAGGAGACAACAAGATGGCACGCGCTGCGTGGGCCATCCTGGCCCACGGCAGGACGTAGGAGAAGAATCACGTCAGCGTGAAACCCGCGTAGCAAATGAGCCGCAAAAGACCGGGTGAAGTGACGATAGATTGCTGAGGTCGATTAACATGTGGCGGCGAAACAGGTCGGACTGCAGGAACATAAACCCGAACAGGCCTTGCGTTTAAAAGTGCGTGGCTAGAACTAACCTAACGTATGAGGCGCGGGATCGATCCCGCGCCTCATACGGATGGGTGAGCGCTAAAACTTGTATGCGAGGGACACGAACGAAATGATGGGATCAACCTTGAGCTTCGCATTGCTCGTGACAGTACCCAGCTTCGACTGCGTCGTCAGCGTTGCACGAGTGGACAGCCACATATACGAAAGCGATGCATCAACCGACCAATGTTCGGTGATGTTGTAGGTCAGGCCCGCATTGATCACCGGTGCAAACTGGCGGCTTAGCTTGACGGTAGTCGGCCCCTCGAGGGCGGTCCCGAGGATCGGCGAATATAAAAGTGCCCCGCTAGCCGCCGCCGGCTCCAGTTTCGCTCCGCTAAACCAGACGTAAGACGCACCCGCCGCAAGGTACGGCCGCAGGTTGCTCCTGGCGTCATTGAAGTAGTACTTCAGCAATATTGTCGGGCTCCACTCATATGCTGAGCCAGCCCGTCCGAGCGCGCTGAGCGACCCGCTGCCGGATAACCGAAACTTGGGCGGAATGCCTCCTACGGCCGAGGTGGCGATGTGATCGGTAAAAAAATATGTAGCAGCGAACCCGATCGTATCGGCATTGTCAACTGATGTGCCTGAGCCCGCCGCCGTCACGCTGGTGCCGAGTGCGTTGACCGTGAGCGGCTTACTGGAGTCCTGTGGTGCGAAATGGAACCAGCCCAGGTTCACGACGAAATCTCCCGCGCGTTGTGCGTGAGCGGCCGTGCTTGTCATCAGTGCGGCGGCAACTGCAAATACTCGTTTCTGCAACACGCTGTCTCCTCCGGTTTTAACTTTATGGATGATGAGGTGAAACGGCAAAGGAACTGCGAAGTCGGCCGCGACGGCGCTATCGAAGGCACTCGGTCACGTCGCAAACGTCTTCTATATAGCGGCCCCGATTCGAGCCACCGGCGATACGACTGCCTTCTGCGGTGAAGCCTTCGCTCAGGCTGCCAAACAGCCCTCGGTAGCTCTCGACAACCTCATCGAGTGACTCGCACGCAGGCGGGTCGTAGTGGCGCACAATGCGGCGAGTTCCAGATTCGGTCGTGCGGTATACCGTGATCTGGTGATAGTTGCCCGATGCAATCGCCTGCGCGATAGAGCGTCCCTTTCTGAACATCATTGCCTCCTGTGTGCGGTTCAAAGCTGGGCGGACCCATGGATTTCAGGTCCCGTTGTCCAGATCGTTTTCTACGAAACTGGCAGCGTGTCTGGCCACTGCGGTCGCGCGTCTGTGATCGCGTCGGCTTCACGGATAAACGAGATGTGGCCGTAGCTCGGTCAGCGATCCGAGCGCGGAGCGTCCGGTGTGATGGAGGGAAGCGACTGACGTCCCCGCACCTGCGGCGGGCAGTGGCGTCGCGAACGATCGCTCCGAAGCGCGTGCGTTTTCATAATCTGAAGTGAGACTTACAGCGGCGGCACTTGAACTATGCAATTCGTATAGTATATGCACTATATTAAATGTATAGTCGGTAGAAACCCGAATCGTCTGCCATGGGGAGAGCCGACAGGGGCGCGGCATGCCGATCCGGCTCGCAGATCACGCACGATTTTCGTGATTCAGTGAACCAGGGTGAATGTCGAAGTGCTCGGAGCACCGGCATTCGGTCCTTGGGTCATTGAGTCGCAGGCTGGCATGACGCGCAAACCGGAATGCCGTGCGGCTCCTACTCCAGGTTTGGGGTTAAATGAAGCCGCCCGCCTCGCCCGCAGGGGCTTCGGGTAGCAAAACACCCGGCAGGTGCAGTTGAGTTCGCCGCAGATATCGACGGCATTGAGGGTGGAGCGGAGGGATCGCAGCTTTGCTCCCACTGGTTAAGTGGCGCAATGCTGGCATTGTTTGCCAGCAGATGAGAGGTTTGTCACGGCGTCCCGCAATTTATTTGGAGACAGCTTCGAGCGATGTCGCGTCGCTAATAGCCGGCGTAGACGGACCCGCCAGCCTTGGGTCCGAGTTCCGCTTTGAGTGGGTTCGGCGCGGCGGCCTGAATATCGCTATCGCGACTCGCCGGCCGGCAGTGGAAAAACGGCATGCCGTCGTCTATTCACTGCCTCTTCTCGCATCGGCGACAAAGGTAAGCGTGCTCACGCGCGAGCCGGCCGATTGGCATGGTGCGAAGACCGACAAGGCAACGCCTCAGGGCCTGTACTCGAGAACCTTGAATACCTGCGTAAAAGCTTGCCGGCTTCCTTGCAGCAGAGTTGCGCGCCCCTCGCGGAGCGCATGTGCTGGGGTGATCTGGCGCAGGGCCAACGCCATGAATGTTTCCATGTCGCACTGTATCTTGACGTCGGCGGGTTCCGCGCTAGGGCCGGAGCGCACCAGCACCTTCCCGTCGTTCACCGGGACATGGAAGACTTCCGCCCCCACGTGAAATTCGTACACCGCTCGCAAGCCGGCGCTTGACGCCGGATCGCTCGAACCCGTCAGGCACAGTGCGATGAGTTCCGCACGGGCACTCGATGGATCGATGCGCACGTCGACCGGCAGGCTAAGCCCCCAGAGTCCAAGCGCGATCACCGGTTTGCGCAGTTGTTCACCCAATTCCGTCAGTTCGTAAGCTGGTGCCGCGGCGGGCGCTGGCAGCTTGGTCGATTGGATAACATCGCTCTCCACCAGCATGGCAAGACGCTCGGACAACCGGTTTGCGCCCATGGCAGGCAGGATCGCCAGCAGATCCTTGAACCGCTTCGGACCCAGCAGGAGTTCGCGGATCACGAGCAGTGTCCACCGATCCCCCAGGACGTCCAGCGCGCGGGCCATTGGGCAAAGTTGACCGTAGGTTTTGTTTGGCATGTCACATTGTACAAGGCCCTGCGCAAGCGAAGCGGGGCGGAACGCGATAGTCACCGACTAGGCGGGAAACCTGCCACGCGAACTCGATGATGGCCGGGTCGCTGGCGCTAGGCCCCATGGCCTGCGCGACCACGGGTGAGTCTAGGTCCCAAAGTGTTCGTCACATGTATAACTATACTATTTGTATAGTACCATCGTTATATAAAGTGTATATTGATGGACGTAACCGCAGCCTGCGGTCCACGCATCGTTGGTCTTCGACTCGGGCGACTCTCGCCTGACGTTTCCGCCAGCGGGCATGACTCAGTAGCGGGCCCGACTGCATGAGGCCTTCGCATTAGCGGACTATGGAGACCCAAATGAGCAAAAGACACTGGATCCGGTCGTACGGCTCGATTCCCCCCGAGATCGACGCCGATCGCTATCCTTCCGTGAATGCGCTGCTGCAAAGCGCAATGTGCCAGTTCTCCGACAAGCCAGCCTTCCGCGGCGTCGGTCGGACGCTGACCTATGCGGATATCGACCGTCTCTCGTTTGCATTCGCCGCTTACCTGCAAAAAGTGGTCGGCGTGAAAAAAGGCGATCGTGTGGCTGTGATGCTGCCGAACGTGCTGTCGTTTCCGATCGCCTTCATTGCCATTGCAAAAATCGGCGGGATCCAGGTCAACGTCAATCCGCTATACACGGCGCGGGAGCTCGAGCATCAGCTTAACGACGCGGGCGCCGAAGTTATCGTCGTCCACAGCGGTTCAACGTCCACCTTTGCGCAAGTGGCTGGCAAGACGCGCGTCAGAAACGTGATCACAGCGGGCCCGGACGACGGTGACGCTGCGATTCCAGGGGGCGCCATCAATGAGTCGGCATGCGAAGGAATCACTCTGCAGGCAGCAATCGACCTGGGCGAGAAGCTCGAATTCGATCCGGTGACAGTGAGCGGCACTGATTTGCTCTTCCTGCAGTACACCGGCGGCACGACCGGGCTGTCGAAGGGCGCCGCGTTGTCGCACCGTAATCTCATCGCCAACATCGAGCAGTTCAAGGCTTTCATGCCCGATGCACAGCGGCCTGGCGCGGAGGTTGTCGTGACCGCGATTCCGCTGTACCACATCTTCGCGCTCATGGTGAACTTCCTGACCTATTTCTCCGTCGGCGCCGAAAACTGGCTCGTAGTCAACGCGCGAGATACCGATGCTTGCATCGATGTGCTGAAGGCCGCGCGGCCGACAGTGTTTGCGGGTGTCAATACGCTGTACGCCGGGCTGGCCGCCCATCCGCGCCTGACCGAGGTGGACTGGTCGAGACTGAAGCTTTCCGCTGGCGGCGGGGCGGCGGTGATCGACGTTATCTCGGAGAGGTGGAAATCGGTGACGGGCAGCTTCATTCGCGAGGGTTACGGGTTGTCGGAGACTTCGCCTGTCGTTTCTTTTAACCCGCAGTTTATTAGCGACTTCACTGGCAGCACGGGCCTGCCCGTGCCTTCCACCGATGTCAGGCTGCTGGGCGACAAGGACGGGGAGGTCGGCATTGGCGAGTCCGGAGAGATATGTGTCAAGGGACCGCAGGTGATGTCCGGATACTGGGAGGATCCCGAGGCAAACGCCAAAGCGTTCACCACTGACGGTTACTTCCGCACGGGTGATGTCGGCATCTTCAATAACGAGGGCTTCCTCAAGATCGTTGACCGCAAGAAGGACATGGTTCTCGTCTCGGGCTTTAATGTCTACCCAAACGAAGTGGAAGCGGTCGCGACCACCTTTCCCGGCGTCGCTGAGTGCGCGTGCATTGGCGTGCCGGATGAAAAGACAGGGGAGGCGCTCAAGCTGTTCGTCATCAAGGAACGCGGAGCCGACGTGACTGGGGAAGCTCTGGTCGCTCACTGTCGTGCCGGCATGGCGGCGTATAAGGTGCCCAAGAGTATCCGTTTCGTCGACGCACTTCCGAAATCGACCGTGGGAAAGATGCTTCGACGAGAGCTTCGCAACATTGACTGACCGCCGCGTCGCGCGACAGTCGGACGCCGAGCTGTGCATGTCAGGCGAATTCACCCAAAACCAAGCGTCGAAGTTGATTGCGTGTGGGCGCTGATAAGGAGCGGGTTCGCGTTGGCGATGCAAATCGTCCTCAAGGCGGACGTTCGGTTTCCACTATTCGAACCGTCAAACCAGGAAAAACGGAGACAAACCATGAACATCTTGCACGCTGATGCCCGCGTTGATGGCACCACCGGTGCGGGCGCGAGGTGCCCGCAATGAATGCTTCCTACGACTTCGACTACATCGTCATCGGCTCAGGCTTCGGGGGCAGCGTGTCCGCCTGCCGGCTGACCGAGAAGGGCTATTCGGTTGGCGTGATGGAGATGGGGCGGCGTTGGACGGCCGAGGATTTTCCCAGGACCAACTGGGACGCGCGGCGCTGGATGTGGAAACCTGGCCTGAAAATGTTCGGCTTCTACAACATGCGCATTTTCCGCCACGTGATGGTCTTGAGCGGCAACGCCGTCGGCGGCGGCTCGATCACCTACGCCAACGCCTTGCTGGTTCCGCCCGACAGAGTGTGGGAGGAGGGTTCCTGGGCAGGCCTGACGGACTGGAAGCGCACCATGCCGCAGTACTACGTCATGGCGGAAAGAATGCTGGGCGTGACCGAGAACAAGATTCTGGGCGAGGCTGATCTGCGGCTCAAGAAGATGGCGGACTTGCAAGGCGTGGGCGACACGTACCACAGCGGCCGTGTAGCAACGTTCTTTGCTCCCAATGGCGAGGCCGGCGGCAAGACCTATCCTGATCCCTACTTCGGCGGCGAAGGTCCGGAGCGCGGAACTTGCGTCGGTTGCGGCGGCTGCATGGTGGGTTGCAAGCACAACGCCAAGAACACGCTCGACAAGAACTATCTTTACTTCGCGGAAAAACGTGGTGCGCAGATCTTTGCCGAAACCAAGGTGGTGGACGTGCGCCCGCTCAACGGCAAGGAGGACGGTAGCGACGGCTACGAGGTCTTCACCGAGCGTTCGACCGCCTGGTTCGACAAACAGCGGCGTAGCTTCCGCTGCCGCGGTGTCGTATTTGCCGCTTCTTCACTGGGCACAATGGAGCTGTTGTTCCGGCTCAAGCACAGCGGCTCCCTGCCGCGCATCAGCGACGACCTTGGCAAACGCGTGCGCACCAATGCCGAGTCCCTCGTCGGTGTGCGCTTTCCAGCCAAAGACAAGAGCATGTCGCCCGGCGTGGCAGGTGGCGCCGGCGTCTATATCGACGAGCGCACGCACATCGGTGCAGTACGTTACCCGGAAGGCTCGGACGCGACAGGCCTGATGATGACCTTGCTGTCCGGCGGGCGTGCCGGGTGGACGCGGATCTTTACATGGCTATGGACGCTGCTGACCCATCCGCTGAAAGCGGCGCGGGTGCACAACCCTTTCGGATTTGCGCGCCAGACCGTCCTGTTCGTGGTGATGCAGACGGTGGACGCTTTTATCAACATACAGTTCAAGCGCCGCTGGTACTGGCCGTTCAAAAAGCGGTTGTGCACCGAGGGCGGCCCGATCCCCACGTTTATTCCTGAAGCGAATGCGTTTGTTGAAAAGGGGGCAAAGGCACTGGGCGGCATTCCCACGACCCTGTTGACCGAGATCCTGTTCAACATCCCCACGACGGCGCACTGCATGGGGGGGTGTGCGATGGCGGACTCTCCCGAGCGCGGCGTGATGGATGTCCAGAACCGCGTCTTCGGTTATCGGAATCTGCTGGTCTGCGACGGCTCGATGCTCAGTTCCAACTTGGGTGTGAACCCCAGCCTGACCATCACCGCGCTGACCGAGCACGCGATGTCCCACATTCCCGCGAAATCGCCCCTTGCAACCCTCCTTCCGAGTGCTAACCATGGCCAATCCGTCCACATCTAACTCCAGCCCGCTGAACCAGCCCTTGCGCCTGCCCAACGGCAGCGTGCTCCGCAACCGTCTTGCCAAGTCGTCCATGAGCGAGGCGCTGGGCACCTACGACAACCATGCGACGCCCAGGCTCGTCGAGTTGTACCGGCGTTGGGCCGCCTCAGGCGTTGGCCTGCTGCTGACCGGCAACGTCATGATCGACCGCCGTGCGCTGGGCGAGCCTGGCAATGTCGTGATCGAGGACGAATCCGACATGCTCATCCTGAAGCAATGGGCCCGCGCGGCCACCGATCAGGGCGCGGCCCTGTGGGTGCAACTCAACCATCCCGGCAAACAGTCGCCCAAGGGCCTGAACGCCAGCAATCTATCGCCGTCGGCCATCCCGTTTCGCGACGATATGTCGGCGTTTTTTGAGACCCCGCGCGAAGCCACCACCGCCGAGATCCGCGACATCATCCAGCGCTTTGGACGCAGCGCTGCCATCTGCAAGAAGGCAGGCTTCAGCGGCGTGCAGATCCATGGCGCTCACGGCTATCTGATCAACCAGTTCCTGTCACCTCATCACAACCGGCGCACTGATGAGTGGGGCGGTAGCCCGGAGAACCGGCGCCGCTTCCTGATGGAGGTCTACGCAGAAATCCGCCGCCAGGTCGGCACCGATTTTCCAGTGGGCATCAAACTCAACTCGGCTGACTTTCAGCGCGGCGGCTTCACCGAAGAGGAGTCGATGGCCACCATCAACGCGCTCGCCGAGGCGGGCATAGATTTGATCGAAGTTTCCGGCGGCACCTACGAGGCGCCGGCCATGAGCGGCGCCTTCCAGCAGCCGCGAAAGGCCTCCACGGCCGCGCGTGAAGCGTACTTCCTGGAGTTCGCGGAGAAAGTCCGCGCGAAGAGCCTGGTGTTGCTGATGGTCACCGGCGGCTTCCGCACAGCCGACGGCATGAACGCCGCACTGCGTTCGGGTTCACTCGACATTGTCGGTCTGGCGCGGCTGTTGGCCATCGACCCCGATGCTCCGGCTGCCCTGCTGCAAGGGCGCGACAGCCCGCAGCGCGTGCGACCGATCAGCACGGGCATTAAACCGGTGGACCGCATGGGGATCATGGAAGTGCTGTGGTACACGCGGCAACTCAAGCGCATCGCCGATGGAGGCAACCCCCGCCCGAACGAAAGCGGCCTGATGGCCTTTCTCAAGAGCCTCGTGAATAGCAGTTGGGGCAACTATCGCACCAAGCGCATGCGGGCTTGACCGTACGCCTCCTTTCTACACCTGGAAATACCTCACCCTGGAGACCAATACAATGCGTCATCTACTGAAGGCAAGCGTCCTCGGACTTGCTCTGGCAGCAACACTCATTTCAGCGGCTGCGGGCGCGACCGACGTTTCGCCAGATAGCGCGACGATAAGTCCGCTGACGCTGCAACAGGAATTGGAGGTCAACTGGAAGAACGTGCCAACGCAAACCATCTCGGCGGGCGGCGTGGACTTCGCGTATCGGGAGCTTGGAAAAGACCACGATGGCACGCCAGTGGTGTTTCTTACCCACCTGGCCGCCGTGTTGGACAATTGGGATCCTCGTCTGGTAGACGGCTTTGCGGCGGAGCATCATGTAATCACGTTCGATAATCGGGGCGTCGGTGCTTCCAGTGGCTCGCCGTCGGACTCGATTGAGCAGATGGCTGAGGATGCCATCACATTCATCAACGCGATGGGGTTCAGGCAGGTAGACCTTTTTGGCTTCTCGATGGGCGGGATGGTCGCCCAGGAAATCGTGCTGAAGGACCCGCAACTGGTCCGCAAGATTATTCTTGCGGGCACTGGTCCCGCCGGTGGAGAGGGGATCAGCGATGTGGCGGGCGTCACTTTTCAGGACATGCTGCGCGGCTTTTTCACCCATCAGGATCCGAAACAGTATCTTTTCTTCACTCGCACGCCCAACGGCATCGCCGCTGGCAAGGCGTTCCTGGCGCGATTGAACGAACGCTCGGAGAACCGTGACAAGGAAATATCCGTGACGGCGTTTCTTGCTCAGTTGAAGGCACTGCGCGCCTGGGGCCACAAAGAACCCGATGACCTGTCGGTCGTGAAGAACCCGGTTTTGGTTGTCAACGGCGACAGCGACAGGATGGTCCCAAGCAAGGACTCGCAAGAGCTGGCGCAGCGCCTGCCGAACAGCAACCTCATTATCTATCCTGATTCCGGCCATGGCGGGGTGTTTCAGAACCAGGTCAACTTTTTGCCGAAGGCGCTTGAGTTCCTTGCCAAATAGGCTTCGAGGAAGGCGTTCGACGGCTACGCAATTACCGCGGGTGGCGCGCCGGAAGGGCGAAGGGTCCGTTTGAGACAAAGACCTCATGGTTCGGCAGGTCGCACCGAGCACGGGATATCTGGAATTTTGCCAAGGATTCCAACATGACCGATGCACGCCACCGCGCTAACGCGCTTCATGGAAGTCGATGGCGATAGACTCGCCAATTCCCGCTGGGGCTGGCTCTGTTCTTCGCGTCCACGATTTTCGTAGTGTTCGGTGCCAGGCTTCCTGGCATCACGACTAGCGCACATCGATCGCGAACGACGCATGCGGCTCGGACCGGGATTGTCATTGCGTTCGCAGGAAGCGCCGCCCTGCTGATCGGCCGGGTGGACGCCTACTACTTCTCGGCGGTATGGACACTGTTTCTGGTAGGGATGGACCTGATCCATCCGCCGGGCACCGCAGTCGCGCTGCCGCCCTTCGGGCCGCAGGCAGGTGCCGCCTCGGCCCTGCTCGGCTTTCTGCAGATGGGCTGCGCGGCGCTCGCCTTCGGAGTTGTCTCTGCGCAGGCGGTGCCCGCCTATTTGACCTTCTGTATCGTCCTGGCGGTCAGCCTGGCGCTGTCCCCGCCTGTGTTCTGGAGATCGGCTGGTCGCTGAATGCCAGAGATACGCCGGTCGTGCGAAGGCGCGGACGCGCTCAGTGACGCGAGGATCTCGTCGCGGCAAACCGCAAGGATTTCATCGGCCAGCGGCGAGTCGTCCGGACAGGCCCGCGACATGACGATGGCGCCCACCGCGTGCGCCAGTATGTCGAGGGACCGGGCCCTCACCTGGTCCGGATCGGCACCGTCCAACGCAGTGCCCTCGGGGCTCAGCGCAGCCAGCAGGCTCTCGATGCCGGCCGCGAACGTGGCCCGGACCGCTTCCGGCTGACGTGCAGCATCCCCGCCCAGTGCCGCCATCGTGCAACCGGTCGCGCGGGTGTCGCGGTGCTCGCGGGAAAGGTAGTGCCGCACGAACTCCGGCGCGTCCACACCCGCGCTCAGTGCCGCGGTCTGCGCGATGCTGCAGGCCGCCGATTCCGCCATCAGGTCGGCCTTCGAGCGGAACTGTTTGTAAAAGCCACCGTGGGTAAAGCCGGCGGCGGCCATCAGATCGGCCACGCCAACCCCGTCGTAGCCGCGCTCCCGAAACAGCCTGGACGCCGTCTCGACAACGTGCTCCCGGTTGGCCTGCGCCTGTGCCTTGGTGATCTTCATTTGTTGACCACTGTGGGTTCATGTCTGTGACGGCTCCATTATACATTGATGTCGATCGTCATCAAAACATCGACAGATTGGATTGTGATCGTCATCATTGATGTATTCCCACCAGAGGCTGACGCAACATGACCGACAAGACGCTTTTTGAGCCCTACGTCCTTGGCCGCCTGACACTCGCCAATCGCTTTGTCATGGCACCGCTGACCCGCAACCGCGCAGGCGTGGGGCTGGTGCCCAGTGAACTGGCCGCGACCTACTACGCCCAGCGTGCCTCGGCCGGCCTGATCATTACGGAGGCCACCCAGGTGTCAGCTCAGGCGCAGGGCTATCAGGACACCCCGGGGCTGTACACACCGGAGCAAGTCGCCGGCTGGCGCAAGGTCACCGAGGCTGTGCATGCCAGGGGCGGGCGCATCTTCACGCAACTCTGGCACGTCGGCCGTGTTTCGCACGTCGATGTCCAGGCCGGCGGCGCTGCGCCGGTCGCACCGTCGGCGATCCGTGCAGCGACCAAGACCTTCGTGAACAACGGATTTGCCGACGTCTCCGAGCCACGCGCTCTGGAACTCGCCGAACTGCCGGGCATCGTGAACGACTTTCGCCAGGCTGCGGCCAACGCTATTGCAGCCGGATTCGACGGCGTGGAGATCCACGGTGCCAACGGCTATCTGCTGGAGCAGTTCATCAAGGACGGAGCCAACCAGCGCACTGACGCCTACGGCGGCTCGATCGAGAACCGCGCGCGCCTGTTGCTGGAAGTCGTCGCGACAGTGGGGGAAGAAATCGGCGCCGACCGCACCGGTGTGCGCATCTCGCCCGTGTCGCCGGCAAACGGTATTTCGAGCAGCGATCCTCAGCCGCAGTACGACTATATCGCCGGGCAGCTCAACGCGCTGGGCATCGTCTACCTGCACGTGGTCGAAGGTGCGACCGGCGGCCCGCGCGATGTCGCGCCGTTCGACTACGACGCGCTGCGCCGCCGGTTCAAGCAAACCTATCTGGCCAATAATGGCTACGACCTGGAACTCGCCACCGCCAGGCTCACCGAGGGCAGGGCAGACCTGTTCGCCTTCGGTCGTGCCTTCATCAGCAACCCCGACCTGGTCGAACGCCTGAAGACCGGCGCCCAGCTGGCGCGGCCGGACTTCGCCACGCTCTATGGTGGCGGCGCTGCGGGCTACACCGACTACCCGTCCATCACCGCATGAGGCGCGCGCTGCTTGCGCCCGCGTCCGAACGACCCTTGCAAAGGAAATAACCCATGACCACGCTTCCGACGGTTCTCATCACCGGCGCCTCTTCCGGGATCGGCGCCACCTACGCCGAGCGCTTCGCCCGCCGGGGCCACGACCTCGTGCTGGTTGCGCGCGACGAGGCGCGCCTCGATACGCTGGCCGCGCGACTGCGTGAAGAATGCGGTGTGGCCGTCGACGTGCTGCAGGCAGACCTGACCCGGCCTGCGGACCTGGTCGTGGTCGAGACTCGCCTGCGCGATGACGCTCGCATCGGCCTCCTGATCAACAACGCCGGAATGAGTCAGTCGGGCGGCTTCGTGCAGCAGACCGCTGAGGGCATCGAACGCCTGATTACGCTCAATACCACGGCGCTGACGCGGCTCGCGGCCGCGGTCGCTCCGCGCTTCGTGCAGTCGGGTACTGGCGCGATTGTCAACATCGGCTCGGTGGTGAGCTTCGCACCCGAATTCGGCATGTCGATTTACGGCGCCACCAAGGCCTTTGTCCTGTTCCTCTCGCAGGGATTGAATATCGAGTTGTCGCCCAGCGGCGTATACGTGCAGGCGGTGCTCCCGGCGGCGACCCGCACGGAGATCTGGGAGCGCGCCGGCATCGACGTCAATTCGCTTACCGAGGTGATGGAGGTCGGCGAACTGGTTGATGCGGCATTGGTCGGCTTCGATCACCGCGAGCTGGTCACCATTTCGCCGCTGTATGTGGCCGGGCGCTGGGACGCGCTGGATGGCGCGCGTCAAGGGCTCATGTCGGACATTCGACAGGCGCACGCGGCCGATCGCTATCGACCGGAAGCCTGACCACTACGGCTTCTGTCTTACTCGAAAACCAGGCCATGCCTTATCGACCGACACCCCGGCTTAGCCCTAAACAGGTAACAGGTAACCCGATGACTGACACCCATATCACCACGTCCACGCGCTTCGCGGATGTTGGCGGTACGCTGAACTCGGCCCATCATTTAAACCACATTGGAATTAGAGCAACATGAAAGGACTTACATTCAAACGCTATGGCAAGTCCCCCGAGATCGGGTTCGCCGACGTTCCGCGCCCCACGCTAAAACCCGATGAACTGCTGGTCCAGGTCCACGCGGCGGGGTTGAACCCAATCGATAACATGATTCCGGCGGGAACGTTCAAACCCGTCCTCAAGTTCGAATTGCCGGCCACGCTGGGCAGCGATGTTGCCGGCGTGGTGGTTGAGGTCGGTAGCCGCGTGACACGTTTCAAGCCAGGCGATGCCATCTTTGCCAGCCTCTTCGATCTTGGCAGAGGCTCAATCGCCGAATTCGCGGCGGTGCCGGAAAGCGTTGCAGCACTAAAGCCGGCCAATCTGGACTTTGTGCAGGCTGCCTCGGTTCCGATGGTCGGACTCACCTCGTGGCAAGCCTTGAAGGAGCGCGCCAATCTTCGCGCCGGTCAGAAGGTGTTCGTCCCTGCGGGGTCCGGCGGTATCGGCACGTTTGCGATCCAGCTGGCAAAGCACTTTGGCGCCAAAGTGGCAACGACCACCAGCGCGGGCAATGTTCAGCTGGTAACCAGGCTGGGTGCAAACGAGGTGGTCGACTATAAGAAGCAGGAATTCGAGAAAGTGCTGCACGGCTACGACGTGGTGCTCGGCACGCTGCGGGGCGACGCGATCAAGAAATCCGTCGGTATCCTCAAACCAGGGAGCAAGATTGTCTCGCTCATCGGTCCGTTGGACGCCGCGTTCGCACGCGCACGACGACTGAATTTCTTCTTAGTGTTAGTGTTCGGGTTGATGAGCCGCAAGATCATGCGCCTCGCAAGGAAGCACGACGTCACCTACTCATTTCTCTTCGTACGCCCTGATGGTGCTCAGCTCACCGAAATTGGCGAACTGCTCAAGTCAGAACGCATCCGTCCGGTGATCGACAAGGTGTTTCCGTTCGAGCAGGCGAACGAAGCGCTTGAATACCTGGCCCAGGGACGCGCCAAGGGCAAGGTCGTCGTCAAGATCAAGTGAAGTACCAAACGATTGAACGGGCAGGAGCTTGTCCAAGCAAGGTAGGCCTCTGCGCATGACGGCGGGCAAGCGGGTTTCCAGTTGACATGTTTAATTCGCGTCCCGGAAACCATTGTCCAGCAAGCCTTCGCGGCATTCAACGTAGAGCGGACCCGTGAGTTGACGATTTTAATGTCGCAAAGTTGACAAGTTTATTGTGTACTACGAACGCTGGGCGATCTGGCGGCTCACGCGAGTGCGCTGCTCGATGCGCTCGGCATCGCGCAATGCGCGATCGTCGGACTGAGCGTCGGCGGCATGTGGGGGGCACAGCTTGCGTTACGCGAGCCCGAGCGCGTGCGCGCGCTGGTCTTGATGGATACGTCGCTCGAGGCCGAGCCCGACGTGACGCGCACGCGCTATTTCGCGATGCTCGACGCGATCGAGGCCGCCGGCCGGATCGCGCCGCCGCTGCTCGATGCCATCGTGCCGCTGTTCTTCCGGCCCGGGGCAGACCTGACAGGTGCCGTGCCGGCCGCGTTCCGCGAGGCGCTGGCAAAGCTTTCGACGAACCGACTGCGGCAGTCGATCGTACCGCTCGGCCGGATTATTTTTGGCCGACCGGACACACTGTCGACACTCGCCGCGCTGGACGGCGCGCGGACCCTGCTGATGTACGGCGCGAACGACGTGGCGTGCCCGCCGGCCGAAACCGTGAAGATGGCCGGGGTGATCGGCTGCCGGCATGTGTTCGCGCCCGACGCGGGCCCCATCGCCAATCTGGAGAATCCGGCGTTCGTCACACAGACGCTGCTCGAATGGCTCGGCGAGCAGGCGGTGTCGGCAGGTTGACGAGCGGGCAAGCCGGGCCGCCGGCACGCGCGGTCCGCGCATGCATGGTCGCCTGAAAGAGCGCGGGCGACCGAGGCCGCCGACGCCGCGCCGTATCCTTCGCCGCAGACGGCGAGTACCTTGAAGGTCGGTTGCGGGCATCGAGGATGGCGCACAAGGAACGCGAGACCGGATGAGCTCAAATTCGCATTCTTGTGAGCTGATTTGATCGGCGTGAGCTGATAGTGAGCCAATGTGAGCTGATTTTGGATAAAATGAGCTGATTTGAGCTGATAGGAGCATTGCCATGGCGGTAAAGGACGAGATCCTAGCTATCCTCCGCCAGCGCGCACTCGCCGGAATCGCTTCGGCCAGTTCGTCGGAGCTGGCGGGGAAGCTGTCAGCCAGTTGGTCCACCGTGAAACGTCAGCTGGACACCCTGGTGCGCACGGGTGAGGTGGTGCGGGCCGGACGCGGGCGTGGCACACGGTATCAGCTCGCGGACGCTCCCGCAGTCGCCGCTGTCCCGGTATCGTCGCCGACATCGGCGACAGGCCCCTCGTGGTCGACGCAAAGTCAGGCACTTCGCGCATTGCTGACGCGTCCACTGGCGACGCGTGATCCCGTGACCTATCAACGGGCCTTCGTCGATGGCTATCGCCCCAACGAGAGCGCCTTGTTGCCAGCGCGACTGGCCCAAGCGTTGGCCGATGAAGGACGCATGAAAGGGCAGCAGCCGGCGGGGACCTATGCGCGCAAGGTCCTGGAGCCACTACTCATCGACTTGTCGTGGTCCTCATCCCGTCTTGAAGGTAATCGCTATTCCTTGCTTGCGACGAAGGAGCTATTCGAGAGCGGGATCGCGGGAGGCGATCTGGACGCGGTGATGCTGCTTAACCACAAAGCGGCGATCGAATTCCTGGTCGATGCTGTCCCTGAGTATGGCTTGACGACGGCACTCGTTCGGAACCTGCATGCGATCCTGATGCAGGATCTTCTCGCTGATGCAGACGGGTTGGGCAGCATTCGGCAGAAGGTGGTGAACATCAGCGACACCACATACATGCCGACCCAGGTTCCCTCGCTGCTGGAGGAGATGCTTGGCCAAATCGTCGCAAAGGCGCAGCAGATCAAGAGCCCGGTCGAGTCGGCCTTCTTTTTGTGGGTCAATATTGCCTATCTGCAACCATTCGAGGACGGCAATAAGCGCACGAGCCGCCTCTCGGCCAATATTCCATTGATGCTGTACAACTGCGCACCCCTGTCTTTTCTCGACGTCGATGCACAGGACTACGCGTTTGCGATGATGGGCGTCTATGAACATCGCGACGTCGCAATCGCCGCAGACTTGTTCGAGTGGGCATACCGACGCTCGATCAAGAAGTACGCCGTTACGCTCGAAGCGATGGGGATCCCAGATCCGATGCGTTTGCAGTTCCGGGCAGCGCTGACTGAGGCAATCGGAAATATCGTGCGTGACAGCAAGACCACTGACGAGGCGATCGCCGCGTTGTCGTTGACGCCGGAGCAGGCGGGACAGTTTCGGCCATTGCTTGAGGCTGAACTCCGTGCGCTCGACCTCCACAACTGCGCTCGTTATCGCCTGACGCTGGGACAGACCAAGAAGTGGATCGCCGAAGGACGTCTGCAATAGAAGCCGACGTAGCGGACAACGCTGAAGGCATCGCCTTGGTTGGGGTGCGCGCCACTGAAGTTGTCCGACCAAG
The DNA here is from genome assembly GCF_017104785.1 of Burkholderia sp. Ac-20353. Classification (NCBI taxonomy): domain Bacteria; kingdom Pseudomonadati; phylum Pseudomonadota; class Betaproteobacteria; order Burkholderiales; family Burkholderiaceae; genus Burkholderia; species Burkholderia sp. Ac-20353. Next base: position 152,323 of record NZ_JAAGPL010000005.1, read on the forward strand.
ATGCGCCATGAATTATTGGTCAACCCACCCAATGATATGCGATGGGAAGCAACAGAATGGTGAGCGTTTTCGGGATGGGCGACCTGAAATTCCAGTGTTGCAATACGCTGCGCGAGCCAAGTCTCGGATCGTCAGCCGTGCGAGTGGCGTGAAGGCGGGAATTCGGCCTTTGCTGACATTGGGGCGGCCTGGGTTCGACGTCGGCAATGTGGCGGATTGCTGACAGTGGCTGCATCGAGTAGCCGAACGTCAGCATCCTGTATTCAGCGAACTCACACTCTCGACCCGCTCCTGTGACGTTGCCCGCGAATTTCGTATCCGCTAACCGAGCATTTATTATGCCGCTTCCTTTCGCTGTGCGGCGTGCCAGTCTTGTTCAAATTGCATCGGACTGACGTAATTCAACGTCGAGTGCAAAC